>WRNN01000156.1 GCA_009776595.1 Clostridiales bacterium | reverse complement strand
GGGTGTGGCTGTTCATTTCGGCGCCCACCGCGACGTTCACTTTGCTCTGGCCGGTCCAAAGCTCCATCATGCTGTTGGTGACGGTGGTGAATCCGGATCCGCAGATGCGGTTCAGGGTGTATCCCGTAGCCGTCGAGGTATCCAGATCGGCTTTCAGCGCCAGAAGGCGCGCCAGATTGCCGCCTTCGCCGGCCTGGTCCATCACGCCGGCAATGACGCCGTCCACGTCGCCCTTGCCCAGCCGGGAACGCTCCATAGCCGCCATCATAGGGACAATCGCCAGATCGGGAAGCTTAATCTCCTGAAATTCTTTGCCGTTTTGACTGGAAAACGGGGTGCGCGCAAAACTGGTAACTACGACTCTTTCCATTTTGACATCTCTCCTTCATTGCTTTTCAAATTCTGCCGTATGGAGAAATTGTAGCATGATCACGGGGATAAATCAAATAGGGCGGGCTGGTAAACCCGTCCGAATCAGGCTATAATTATCAGGAAAGGAAGGAGGGAGTGCACATGAAAATCAAAGCGGCAATTGTTTATAAACCCAACGACCCCTATGTCATCGAAGAGGTCGACCTGGCGGAACCAAAAGAAGAGGAAGTTCTGGTGAAAATCGTCGCCAGCGGTGTTTGCCATACAGACGAATCCATTGTACACAGAGAAAACTCCATTCATCCCGTCGTGCTCGGTCACGAGGGCAGCGGCGTCATCGTCCGCGTAGGCGACAGAGTGCATGGCTTCGCCCCCGGCGACAAGGTAGGACTGTCCTTCAGCTACTGCGGTGAATGCTTCGCCTGCGTCACCGGGCGGCCTTATCAGTGCGAGCAAAACGGGCGGCTCAATTTCGGCGGGCGCGCTTACGACGGCACAACCCGGCTGACGAAAGACGGCCTGGAGCTTTCCAACTTCTTCAACCAGGGCTCTTTCGCCACCTACGCCGTCACCCACCAAAAGAACCTGGTCCATGTGCCCGATGAAATGGATCTGCGCCTGGTCGGCCCCCTTGGCTGCGGCATTCAAACCGGCGCCGGCGCCGTGTTGAACTGCCTGAAGCCGGAACCAGGTTCCTCCATCGTAGTTTTTGGCTGCGGCGGCGTCGGAATGAGCGCCCTCATGGCGGCGAAGATCTGCAACTGCTCGCCCATCATCGCCGTCGATACCGTGGATTCCCGGCTGGAGATGGCGCTTACGCTGGGCGCTACCCATGTGATCAATGCCAAAAAAGCCAATCCCCCCGCTGTCGCGAAGGAAATCACGAATGGCAGGGGGACCCAATATGCTGTAGACGCCACCGGTACAGGCGTAACCGCCCGTTCGGCGCTGCAGTGCACCCATTACTTCGGCATGCTCGCCGTGGTGGGCGCGGGAGGGGAGTTCTCGCTGGATATCGGCAGGGACCTGGGCGCTCGCGTGATAACCGGTATCACTGAAGGGCGAAGCATCCCTACGGAATTCATCCCGCAATTGATCCGTTTTCATCTGGCGGGCTTATTCCCCTTCGACAAGATGGTGCAATTCTACGATTTCGAAGATATCAATACCGCCGCCAAAGACTCCCTGTCCGGCAAGACCATCAAGCCTATCCTCCTGATGCCGGAATAAAAATCTTCGTTCAACGCCGGCGCTGAACGAATTACCTTAACACGCCGATCACGATATAGCGCGCATCGTCGAACTCATAGGAACAGGTCGCCAGCGCCACAAACCTGTCGCCCTCCTCAAAGGGCGCGTCGCTTTGAAATGTGGTATTGTACGCTGCATAGGCCAGGAGGGAAGCCAGATTCTCCGCGTACATGAAGGCCCTGTCCCGCCATTGGCCGGCGCCGATCACACAGCCGTAGACGAGTTCGATGCGGTAGCTTTCCTCTTCGGTATAAAGAAACAGATAAGGGTGCTGTTTAAAGTACCCTTGTTTTTTATAGCCTTCCAATCCGCCAAACATCTTGCCGGATCGCATATGATGCCCGTAAATCACCGTCAGGGGTCCGCTGAAATCCGAAGCGGTATTAAAGTCGATGAATAAGGAACCGTTCGCGTTCCACCGCCCGTCGGGCAGATGATCCAGATAATAGCTGTAGTCCTCCGCCGCCATAACCGGGTAATCGATAACGGTATCCGGACAGTAGAGCCATGCCGCCGCATCCGGATTGATCCGCCGAAGGGCTTTGAAATCGATATCCTGCTTCGGGATCTCCGCCGGGAAACCCGTCGAGGCATAGGCGTACTGCGCCTGCATCCGGGTAGTATCCCCCGATGCAGACGCAGATTTTCCTTTGACCCGCTCGCGCAGATCTGTATAGGCGGAATCGCCTTCTTTATATACTTCCTGTGCTTCCCGCATACGGATCCCCGCAAATACCATCAGGCTTAAGCCCGCGATCAGCGCCAGGATCGCCAGGATCCTTCCCGTCCTCATTTAGGGACGCCGGCCTTTTTCTGTTTTCCGCTGAAGGCCAGATAGGCTGCCGCCGCAAGGGACATTGCGCCGCCGCCGGCGAATAGCATGCTATAGAATCCGGGGTTTCGCGTATCGCCCGTCTTTGGCATGCCTACATCTACCCCTTCTTCATTGGGATCCCGCCCGCCGCCGGGCGTGCCGTCTCCGTAAATGTTGCCTGTTATGTCCTCATCCTCTTCGTCCGGCCTCGGTTCGACAGTGATTCCGCCAGGTCCTGGCGGCGGTAATTCTTCCTCCGGTTCCTCTTCCGGCTCAGGCTCCTCTTCCGGCTCCTCTTTTGGCGGCGGATCAGGCGGCGGAGGCTTGGGTGGATCAGGAGGATCCGTCGTACCGCCCCCNCCCCCGTTATACCGGTTGATAAACACATATGAGGTGACCTGCCGGTTCGTATCGTTCGTTACCACTCTCGACACCATTAAGATCCCGTCTTCTTCGGCGACGGTATCCGTTATCGTATATACCGCCGCATCATAGGTATACGCGCTTCCCCCCGGGTTGAGCTCGGATACTTTATAGTANTACACGCCCGGTTCCCGGTAGCTCCAGGTTCCGAACCAGCCCTCCCCCGATCCCGTGATCTGAATGGTTTTTACGCCATTTTCACTGCCTTCCGGCATGGGATTCGCGGGATTCTGCGCCGTCAGCCTAAAGCTGAAGGGGATGTATACGGGCGGCGTGCCGTTTACGGTTTTTTTCACCGGGAGATCGGTCATCAAGTCCGGGTCGCTCGGTAGAAACCCATAACTGTTCTTGAATTCGATAGGCGCCGTTTTCTCATTCTGCTCGTCATAGGCAAAGAGTAGAACCTTAAGTTCTGCGTCCACATAAACCTCGAGCCGGTACACCTGCCTATCGTAGATAAAACCTGCTTTTTCCTCTTCCACTTTCTGAAAAAGGATATACTCGTAATAACCCTGCTGATTGTAGGTAATCGGGCCGATCTCTTTACTGTCGGTTCCCGTGATGCTAAAACTGTAGCCTGCCGCTGTGCTTCCCGCCGGCATGGGAACCGGCAGAAGCGGGTTGGAGGGAGACAGCGTGTAGGTAAACGAAACCGCGCCAATCTCCGAGGCAGGCGGAAAGCTGAACACCTGATTCACCGTTATCATAAGCGGGTTTTCCGCAGCATACAGAGCCAAAGGCGTCAGGGCAAGCAAAAGCGCCGTGATCATAATGATCCCCCATGCCGCCTTTCTATAACCTGTGTGTTTAGTCCGCTTCATATAGTCTGCTCCCGCTGCTGTCCGCATTATCGATACGCCACGCGCACCATGCCTTGGACAGCGTTTTTCATTGTTAATGCTAGCAGTATGCCTGCCGTCAGGATCGGCACCTGCTGCCAGGGCGGGTATCGCGCCAGGATATCCCAATCCATCTGGCCTTCGATCCGCACCCAATCCAATCCATTGCCTGTATCTAAGTTAATAAAGGGATCCGCATAAGTCTGCTCCGTTACTCTTCCGACCAGGACGTCCCGCCCGTTCGTGGAATCCGACGAGCAGGTGGTGAGCAGCAGAAGATGATCCGCTGTCGTCACTCCAATGTCCCTGTAGTACATCGCTTTCGCCAGCAAGCCGTCCAAATGCGCCTGCCTTAGCTCTTCCCCCATGAGATTCGCCCTGAATATTCCTGTATCNTAGGCGTCCGTATGGAGAAAGGCAAAGAACTCGATCCCGTAGTCTTTCCCGTCGAAGTACAGGCTCCCGTAACGATGGGAATCGAATACTTCTCTGTTTTTGAAGCTCCCGATCTGGCCGAACATGGCGTTTCTGGCCATGTGATGCCCGTAGAGGATNCTGTTGTAGTCCCGGAAATCCTGACTGTTCCGATAGTCGGAAAAGATGGACCCGGTCAGGGAATACTGCCCCTCCGCACTGGTATTGACGTATTTCATATTGTCCTGCCCTTGCGTAATCGGATAGTCAATGTTTGTTCCGAAAACGCTGAGCCACGCAAATACCTCTTCGTTGAGCTCCTGCAGTTCCTGAAAGCTCTTTCCTTCATTCTCCGCCGTGGGCTTATACACCGCATAATTCGAGCGTTCGGCGCCGCGGTAGAGCTGTTCNGCGTCCCAGAGGGCATATCCGGCGAACGCGACGAGCAGCACGACGACCGCCAGCAGCATATAGTCTACTATGCTGTGGACAATCCATATTGCTTTTCTCGCGCGCGCTGCCGCCTCCATGCCTCTGCGACACCCTTTCCCATGAAGTCTTTACTGTGTCTGTGTTGTGTAATTCTGCGCCGTATACTTCGCGTTCCTGCGAAGCCGTACCATCACATAAGCGGCGAAGCCGAGAACCGCCAACCCGATCAGGATGTAGTATGGCATATTGTCCATGGCGATGCCCGTGATGGGAATGTATTTGTAGCTGTTGGTGAAGGTCGCCCAGTTCAAGGGTTCGCCGATATAGGC
>WRNN01000155.1 GCA_009776595.1 Clostridiales bacterium | reverse complement strand
CCAATCAGGTGACGGTGGGAGACGACAGCTTTACGGTCGAGATCGGGACGCTGGACGTATTCAAGGATGCGGATGCGCTGACCATCGCGGGAGACGGAGAGGAGATCCGCTATACGATCGGTTTCCGGATGCCGGAGGATGTGAGCGCCTACGAGGCGATGCGGATCGTAGACCGGATACCGGCAGCCCTGCGCTACCAGGTGGGAAGCGCTATGCTGAAGGTGGGGACAGGCGCGGCGGCATCAGTACCCGTGGCTGTGGCAAATGACCTGTTGTATTATGAGCTGTCCGGATCCGCGTTCAGCGGGGCAGCCGGGCAGACGCTGGAGTTAAGCCTTACCTTCACGGTGGACGGCTGGGACGGCGCGCCGGTGACCAATGTGGCGGAACTATACTTCCGGCCAAGGGGCGGCGACTATCCGGACGAGCCCAGTGTGAAGAAAGAGAAGGAGATCGGGGCCTCCGACCTGGTGAAGGAATCCGATACCGGCATGTACACGCCGGGGGACGACCTGTGGTATACGATCGGCGCAATCCTGCCGCAGGATGTGGCGGACTTCGCCAAGATCGAACTCATCGATGAGTATGAAGCGGACAATATGCTGTACAATGCGGGGAGCGCCGTAGTGGTGATAGACGGCGTGACGCTGACCGCGCAGACGGAATACACGCTCACGGACCAGGTCAGCGGCGNCAGCGGCCGGCTGACGGTGACGATCCTCGACAGCGCGTATCCCTTCACGGATCTGGCGGGCAAGCTCCTGACGCTGAGGATGAGCTTTGCCATCGATTACGAAGCCAGAGGGATCATCAGGAATGTGGGCCGGGTCGAATATGACGGCCGCTTCGGCGGGCAGGCCGAAGAAGAGGTGGAGCTGGCGATCGGCCCGCCGACGCAAGTCGATGAGAACTCCGGGGACAGAAAGGTCGCGCTGCTCTGGGCGGATCCCCTGGACGCGGAAGCGTTACGGTACCAGATCAAGGTGGACGACGGCGAATGGGTGACTTATGAGAAGAGCGAGCTCACCTTCGACGCGGAGCGCGGCTTGTGGTATCTCCTGTTCCGCGGGCTGGTGAACGAACGCGTATACACCTTCCAGATCCGGGCAGTCAACACGCTTGGCCTGGCGGGTGCAGCCTATACACAAAAAGCTATGCCGGGGTCATTGGGCGACATCGGGGGCGATAACGCGGACCTGGTCATCATCCATGGGGTAGTGCTTCTGCCGGAGGGCAGTATGTGGCCGCTGGACGCCGCTACCGGCGTAGGCTTGTCGACCACCAGGCCCTACGAAGTAACAATGGAGCTGGACGCCACCTACAACAATTCCACCGTTCTCCTGGACCGGATCGTGCTTGGCTTAGACGCGACGGCGGTGATGTATGATCATTATGACTGGCGGAATCAGGTGACCGGCGTCGACAGGCTGAACGCTGATCAGGAGTGGAAAGAAGAAGTCCATATCTATCTGATCGTAACCTCCGGCAACGGGGAGCAGATCCGCTACTACGATGTGGCGATACGGATACCCGGCCTTGGCGGTGGCGGAGGCGGCGGAGGCGGTGGGCGCGGCATGGGGCCCTTTGCCGACCCCGACGATGAGGGCCGGGAGAACTCTGAGAGTGCGGAGAGTCNGGCGCCTCCTGTCGACGCGGAAGCTGAAGTCGAAGTGGAAGCCGAAGNCGACGCGGAAGCNGAAGCNGAAGNTGAAGTCGCAGCCGGAGAAGAAGCGGANCTGACGCTTGATNNTGTGTTTCCGGTTCAGGATTTGGATCTGTNGGACGAGACGGACACGATAGTTGGGGCATGATAGCGGNAACTTAGACCACAACTAAATAATAACAATTTTCTCAATAGTATTGATCGAAAACAGGCAGCCTGCGATGCTTNAAGCATTANAGGTTGCTTGTTTTTTGCCNGTTTTTTGTTCATCGAAAGCTGGACAAAAATAATCTATAATTGTATAATTAGTTGAAAAAATGCTGAAAAAACCCCAAAATACATGCTGGATTCTACGAACTATATGAATGTACGTCAATAACGCTATCCGACAATTTCATACAACATTCTCATCATGTTTCGGTACGTTCCTCAAACGATATGGATGAAGCAAACTTACCAGAATGAAAATGGCAAAATAAATAAACGGGGTGATTTTCAAATGCTAACATCGAAACATCAGAGTACAAGAACCAACGGCATTACCAAATTGGCGGCATGCCTATTTCTTATGGTATTCCTGTTGTCATCGGGCGTATTGCTGGCTTCATCCGAGGATCAAATTGTAGTGCAGGGAATGACGAGATATTATGATGCGGAGGGGGACGAAGTTACCGATTCGTCGCCTGTACTCGGAAGCAACGCTGTAGTATCGGTGGATAAACACGTTTCGACTACACCCTATGACAATGAATTTGACATAACGCTGACAGTCAAGACCTCGCTGGACATTTCGGAAGTAGAATTCTCTCCCGACGTGGCAGTCGTGATGGTTCTGGATGTTTCTCCTTCCATGTTTGGCGAGAACGATACACGGACAAACCATATGCCTGCGCTGCGATCGGCAGCCAACAATTTTCTGGATAAACTGGCCGAAGAAGCCGGCGACTCTGTACGATATGTATCCCTCGTCGCATTCGGCGGGAATTCCGCTTCCATCCGGTCGGGCTGGGTCAATATCACCAATTCCGGCACCTTGACAGCGTTAAAAAATACGATTAATAACCTGGGCATGATTAACGCTACCAGTATTGAGAGCGGTCTGCAGCTGGCGCGTAATCTATTGCGCACGCCTGCGCTGCCGAACGGTAGCGACGGTCTGCCGATAGAGAATCGGAATGTGGTTCTCTTCTCCGACGGTGGGGCGAATACCATATCCGGTACCACTACCGGCGCCAATGCAGTCGCTTATAACCAGGGCGCTTCCCTTAGCGGTTATGCCGTTTCGAATGGCTCCGGCGACGCTACCTCCATGGCATATGCGGCGACCATGGCCTCTGTTGTGAAATATGATACTTCCTTTACGGTGAGCGGGACAAGTTATCCGAAGTATACCGCCTATCTTTACACGATCGCTTTTGGCAGTGAAGCCCCGGCGACATGGCTGAGCAACACCATTGCCACCAATGCTTCTTATGCATTTGAAGCGAACAACGCTGCTGATCTTAACGACGCCTTTGGCGCTATCGCCAGACGCATCGAAAGCTGGGCGGAAGCTTGGATTGTCACGGATCCTATGGGGGAAAGCATTGACTTCATTTCTACTATTTCTCCCGCCGATCTGGCAAGCGGGCGGATACAATTTCAAGCGAATACGCTTTCCTGGGATTTAAAACTGACGACGCCCAACTCGTTTGCCAATGATGTTTTTACGTATACCTATACTTATCGTATCCGGCTGAATGTGAGCGATCCGGATTTCATCCCGGAGACGGCCTATCCCACGAACGGCAGAACCACGCTGACGTATGTGATGATTCAGGATGCCATCATCGTGAGCGATGTGTTTACCGCTGATTTTGCCATCCCGGCCATCAAAGGCTATCATCCGAGGAATGTGCAAAGCAGTAAGAAAGTCACCGATTCCGACGGCGACGGCTTGGCTTCGCCGGGAGAAATATTGACCTATACGATCGAGATTATCAATAATGGCCAGGCGGATGTAGTAGATGAACTGATACAAGACACCCTGGACGGTATAAACGGCATTATCGACTATATCTACAACCCGGATATGAATGTCATGCTTATCGTGAATGACGGATCACCCACATTATCAACGGTAGGGGCCCTGCGTAACGGTCTCGTCATTCCCAAGATTGAACCCGGCGCAACCGTGACAATCCACTTTAACGTACAGGTCAGGGCGGATCTGGATGTCAATCAGGTTAAACGTTTACGGAATGTGTCACCCACGGGGACGCTGAAATCTTCACACGAAACGTAGTAAGCGGGAAGGCAGTGGTCGATGAAGGAATGGACGGCCAGGCTTCGCCGGGGGAAGTGCTGACGTATTCGATTTCGATCATTAATTACAGCGACGCGCCGCTGGTAAACGAGCGCATTCAGGATACCCTCAGCGATATGATTGCGTATATTGATAATCCGGACGCGAACGTGGTTACGATTAACAATAACGGCGCGATAAGCAGTAGTACAGTAGCCGCGTTGCGGAACGGGATCGTCATCCCGGTGATCCCTGCCGGAGGCACCCTGATCGCTTCTTTTGATGTACGGGTAAAAACCGATCTGGATACGGACACGGTGAAAACGCTCCACAATATCTCCACCCATGGTGAAAATACATTCCCGGTCCGCGATATGCGCATAGAAAAGAGTGTCAACGACAGCGACGGCTATGCTTCGCCCGGCGAGCAACTGACCTACACGATTTCCGTTAAGAATAATGGCACCATGCCTGTGCGAAACGAGGTAGTGCGGGATACGCTGAGCGACATGATCCTGTATATCGAGGATCCCACTTTCAATATGGTAACGTCTCATTACAGCGCGAACGATTCGATAAGCTTCACCATCGTCGGAAATTTGCGTAACGGTATCACGTTTCCGGAGATTGCGCCCGGCGCAACGTTGAGCCTGACCTACAGTGTGAAAGTGAGAGAAGACTTGGATGTAGACGCCGTGCCGGTGCTGAGAAACACGGCGACCATCATCGACAAACAGGCGATAGTGGAGATACCGACCGGTAAACAGGATGTATCAGCGAGGAAATCGGTGGAGGACGCCAGCGGGGACGGCTATGCGTCGCCCGGCGAAGTGCTTACCTATACCATCCGCGCGATCAACAGCGGCAACGTGGCGGCGCAGAATGTACTGATCCGGGATACGCTGGCCGGGATGCTGCCCTATGTGGACA
>WRNN01000154.1 GCA_009776595.1 Clostridiales bacterium | reverse complement strand
GGCCCATGTGGAGAAGCCGAGGGCCGTCACCAGCGTCTCGAAGAGCCCGATGGCGAAGCCGCCCGCCATGGCGCCGGGAATCGAACCAATGCCGCCGAAGACCGCCGCGACGAAAGCTTTTAACCCGGGAAGGGCGCCCATCGTGGGGGCGACCAGGGGATAGCGGCAGCAGTACAGGATAGAACCGACGCCGGCCAGCGCCGCGCCTACCGCAAAGGTAAAGGAGATCACACGGTTCACGTTAACGCCCATAAGCTGTGCTGCTTCGGCATCCTCGGACACCGCGCGCATCGCCTTGCCCATTTTTGTTCTCTGCACGAGATAGGTGAGCGCCGCCATAGAAACAATCGCCGTGAGGATCGTCACGATCGATGTGAGGCTGATGTTGACGCCGCTTATCGTGTAGTTTTTCATCGGGAGAATGCTGTTCGCCGGGAAGGAATGGGCGCTTGCCGAGAAAAAGAACTGCGCCAGGTTCTGCAACAGCATGGAAACGCCGATCGCGGTGATCAGAAGCGAGATGCGCGGCGCTGCGCGCAATGGGGAGTAGGCAACCTTCTCAATGAGGACGGCAAGGCAGACGCAGCCCCCTATCGCAAGCGAAACAGAAAAGACGGGGCTAAGTCCGGCGTTGAGGGAAAACAGCGCAATAAAGCCGCCTGCCATAAGGACGTCGCCATGCGCAAAATTCAGCAGCATGATGATGCCATAGACCATACTGTATCCGAGCGCGATCAAGGCGTATATCGAACCGAGCTGCAATCCGTTAACCAGTTGTGAGAAGAATAGCATGGCAATCCTCCCGGAGATTTTTCACAGAACGCAGAGAAGCCAAACGCATGATTCTACCGGGGGATGGGGCGTTGAGGACGATGCGGCCGCTACCGCATGGATCTAGTACTTGCCCCAGAATCTCTCCNCGCCGCCGGTGATATTAATGATCGCCGCCGACTTGATGGGGTTGTTAAANGCATCGTAAGTAATATGTCCGGTAACGCATTCCATGTCCGTGGCACGCATAGCGTCGATGACTGCCGTGCGGTATTCGCCGGAACCTGTGGCATAGCCGGAGGTTTCGGCAATTTCAAGGGCCGCCACAAGCACCATAGCCGCGTCGTAGCCCTGGGCGGCGAACATATTCGGCAAGCTGCCGTGCTCGTCCATGTAGGCCTTCAGAAAGTCCTGAACGGCGGGGGAAGCGTCTTCGACAGAATAGCCGCTGCAATAATAGGAGCCCTCGATAGGCGCCGGATTATTCATGACGTCCAGGACCGTCGCCCAGCCGTCGCCGCCGAGCATAGCCGCCGTGACGCCCGCGTTTCTCGCTTGCTGCGATATCAGGGCGACAGTATTGTAATAATCGGGCGTGAACAGGACGTCCGGCTTTTTTGCCGCAATATTGGTAAGCTGGCTCTGGAAATCCACAGCGCCGTCCGCATAGCCTTCCTGAGACACGATTTCCAGACCGATTTCTTGCGCTTTCTTGACGAAGGCGTCTTTCAGGCCGATCGAATAATCGATCCCGGTGTTAAAGATAACGGCGGCTGTTTTCGCATCCAGATTTGCCGATGCAAAATCCGCCATTTTTTCGCCTTGGAAGGGGTCGATGAAGCAGGAGCGGAACATATTGGGGTATAACAATTCTCCTGTTGTATCGTCAAAGGTGACGGCAGCAGCTGTTGCGGAAGCGGTAATCATAGGCATATTGTCGGCGAAAGCCTCCGGCACCACAGCAAGGGTCGGGTTTGTCGTAACGTCGCCGATGATCGCGGTGACGCCCTGGTCCACAAGGTAGTTATATCCGGTGAGGGCATTCGTCGGAAGGCCTTCTTCATCATACTGTATGACTTCGATTTGTTTACCATTCACACCGCCGGCGGCGTTGCGCTGGTCGATATACAACTGCGCGCCGTTTCTGACGGCAATCCCGTATTCCGCCACATCGCCGGTCAGGGGCGCCAGTATCCCGACTTTGATCGGGGCGCTGTTGACTGGGGTTGAGCCGTCCGGGGACGCCGAACCGTTTCCGCTGCCGGAGGCGCCGCTTCCTCCACCAGAGTTTCCGCATGCGCTCAGCAAAGCGAGGCACAGGAGCATGGCCAGGGCAATCGTTATTTTCTTCTGCTTTTTCATGTAATCTCCTCCCTATCTTCCGTTACCGGCATTTTCTGATTATAGGTTTTCACGCCATTCTTGTCAATTAATCCTTGTCCCTGTCCCTGCCACGGAAAGCCCGTTCAATGTCCCGTCTGGCGTCTTTAGCGGCGGCGGCGTCCCGTTTGTCGTATAGTTTCTTGCCTTTACATAAGCCAAGTTCCACCTTGACTTTGCCCCGGATAAAGTAAAGATTCAGCGGGATCAGCGTAAGCCCCTCCTGCTTCACCTGACCATAAAGCTTCAGTATCTGACGCTTGTGCATCAGGAGTTTTCGCCGCCGCAAAGGATCCGCGTTGAAACGGTTGCCATGCTCATACGGGCTGATGTGTATGCCTTCCAGAAACATTTCTCCGTCCTTGACCATGCCGTAGCTGTCTTTGAGATTCACTTTGCCGGCCCGCAATGACTTTACCTCCGTACCGGTAAGGGCTATGCCGGCTTCGAAGGTCTCCAGAATAAAATAGTCATGCCGGGCCCTGCGGTTATCTGTAATGATTTTTATAGGGTCTTCAGCCATGCGTAATCTCCTTTATGTATCGCTTTCATCCTCATCTTTAAAGCGGATGGTTGTGTTCATACGGTCAAAACCTGCTTTTGCGTCCGGAAAAATTTGCCGGGCCGCGGGCAGATAATACTTTGGGTCCTGCAGCGCGGGAGAGAAATGCGTCAGCCACAGTTCCCCGGCTTCCCCGTCTTTGGCCAGCGCCGCCGCTTCGCTAAAAATCATATGCCTTTTTTCCTTAGCTTGTTCGAGCATATCGTCGTCGCCGTAGAGCCCTTCCGCGATAAACAGATCGGAACCGCGGATGAAATCCGGAATACCGGATGTGGGACGGGTGTCGGTAATATAGGAAACCCGGATGCCTTTTCGCTCGGGACCCATAACCATATCCGGCGTATAGCGCCTGCCTTCGTGATCGATCGTTTCCCCTTTCTGCAGTTTAGACCAGTTGATAAGGGGAAGGCCGAATCTTTTTGCCTTATCCGCATCGAACTTCCCCGCGCGGTCTACGGTGATTCTGTATCCAAGACAGGGTATATGATGGTTGAGGGCAAGGGCGGAAAGCTTGAAATTTCCTGCCGTAAACGCAACGGGCGTATCGCCCTTTGGCGACAGCTCGATAAAATGCGGCTCGTAGGGAATGGGCGCGATCACGCACAGGCGGCTTGCGATTTCCCGGATTCCCTTAGGTCCGGCGATAATGATCGGATCTGTCCGGCCGGAATTACCGATCGTTAACAGTAATCCGGGGAGTCCGGCGATATGGTCCGCGTGAAAATGGGTAATGCAAATCACGTCGATGTCTTTGAATCCCCAGCCGAGGCGCCGGAGCGTCATCTGCGTGCCTTCGCCGCAGTCGATCAATAGCATCCTGCCGTTCAGGCGTGCAAGCATAGCCGTAAGATAACGATTATGCATGGGCATGAAGCCGCCTGTTCCGATCAGCGCGATATCAAGCATTCCTGAAAAACCTCCTGCCGGATCATTTTGGGCTCGTATTCGCTCTGCGGATACTCGCCATATTATATCATAAAATGAAGGTATAGTTCAGTGCCCCGCCATAGCCGGCACTGAACGGCATCGGAATGGGCGTTGATCCTCCGGCAAGGCTTGACAATTTGCGGGATTTCATATATACAAAAACCAGTTGCGGAACACGCAATCGCAAATCACCCCGCAGTTGGAGGCCGGAATGCATACGCGTCATACGCCGGACAGCCCGGCGTCAAAGGATCGTCCCGCTGTTAAATCGATTGTGATCAACGGCCTTGCCATTGCTCTTGTCTTCGTGGCGGCTGCGTTTATCCATATCCGTATACCCATGGCCGGCACAGGCGGCATGATCCATCTGGGCGATTTGCCCTTGTTTATCTTCGCCCTCCTATATGGGCGCAGGACNGGCATGTTTGCCGGCGCCCTGGGGCTTACNCTCTTNGACCTTCTCTCCGGATGGACGCTTTGGGCGCCGTTTTCCTTTGTCATCGGCGGAAGCATAGGATGGACGGTCGGCGCCGTCGCCGAGCAAAACGCCGGGGATAAACGTTATCTATACTGGCTGTCCATCCTGGCAGCGAACGCGGTCACCATAGGCGGCTATTATATCACGGAAGCCGTGCTTTATGGCAACTGGCTGGCGCCTGCCGGATCGGTTCCCCTGAACTTTCTCCAGGTCACAGTTGCCGGTTTGCTGGCTTTCCCCCTTGCAAAAAGACTAAAAAAAACAAGATGAATAAAGTGATGACGCAGTGGTGAAAAGGGAAGCCTATATGAAGTAAAAAAGATGAAAAGGCTCGCTATATGGAAAAAGAAGGAAAGGAAATACAAGAAGATATGCAACGTTCACCGCGCAATAAGACCATAACGCTTTCTCCGGAGGAGGAGCGTTTTTATCTGACGCAATGCCTCAGGCAAGAGGACCTGCTCCCGCGGCACAGCAGCAAGGACGCCATTGTGCTGGGAGACTGCTTTTCCGTCATGGAAACCCTGGCTGAAGGATTTGCCGATCTGCTGATTGCGGATCCGCCCTACAACCTGGACAAAACTTTCGGATCAAGCAAATTCAACAAAATGGACGCCGCCGGCTACGAGGCTTTCACCAGAAGGTGGATCGAGGCTGTTTTGCCTGCGCTTAAAGAAACGGCTTCTATCTATATTTGCTGCGACTGGAAGTCCAGCCTGATCATCGGACCGGTGCTGCGCGATTATGCCCTGCTGCGCAACCGCATCACCTGGCAGCGGG
>WRNN01000153.1 GCA_009776595.1 Clostridiales bacterium | reverse complement strand
TCCTTGCGGCGGGGCTGTCCGTGATACTCTGGGTCTTTCCCTTTGAACCGGCGGCTGCTTATGCCGTAGGATTACTGGCGGGGACGCTGCTTTCCGCCGTCAAAGTGGCGCTTATGGAAAGATCGCTGAACCGCGCCGCCGATATAGGGGAGTTTACCGGCGCGCGCAATTACGGCGTCGTACAAGTGATGCTGCGGAATATGCTCACCCTCGGCTTTTTTCTGCTGGTGTTCTTTTTTCGACCTGTTTTCGGATTGTTCGGCGCGATTGCCGGCATATTGGCCCTGCAGCCGGCGGCGTTGATTACCGGCTATGTACTGCGCAAAAATTCCACGCAGGTCTAAGCGCGCTNTTCCTAAGCCGATAAGCTGACAGCATTGACAGNTCATTGCCGGCTCAGACGGCGGCGGGCTGCATGTTTGCCCTGTTCGTCTTTTTCGCGCAAAAGTGATATACTATTTTTAAATTCTCAAGCAAAAGGATGGAAGATAACCATGCGTATCCTGCTAAGGGTGGCGGCGGAAGCGAAGCGGTATAAGTGGCTGATGTTTACCGCGATCATCAGCACCTTGCTGCTTACGGCGGTAAATCTGGCGGCGCCCCGGATGATGTCACAAATGATCACAATGGTAGCCGCCGGTCTCGACGAAGCCGGTTTCGGACAGATACTGCGCTTAACCTTTGCGTTGACGCTGCTGTACCTGTCACGGATCGTACTTCGCTATCTCAGCAACTTTATGGCGCATAAAGCCGCGTGGAAACTGGTACAGGAACTGCGTATGAAGGTGTACAACAAGCTCCAGGGCCAGTCGATGGATTACTTCCGGCACAGTCAAACCGGCGACCTGGTCAGCCGCACAATCAATGATACGGCCATGTTTGAGCAGCTTTACGCCCATTTGGTGCCGGAGTCCATCACCAACACCATCACGGTGTTNGGGGTGATTACCATGCTNATGCTGATCAATCCGCAATTGGCCCTGCTTACCTGCCTGCCTATACCCCTGATCCTGATCAGCGGCTGGTTCTTTGCCACGAAAATCCGTCCCTGCTTCCGGGAGACGCAACAGGCGCTGGGGACGCTCTCCGCCCAGCTGGTGGACAACTACTCGGGCATGCAGGAGATCCAGGCTTTCGGGAGGCAAATCATGGTCGCCGAGGATTTTAACTTTAAAGCGGGAAGGTTTACCCACTTTATGCTTCGCGGTTTGAATTTCAGCGCCATATTTCATCCCGGCGTAGAGTTTCTCACCGCGCTCGGATCCATCATTGTCGTAGGCTTTGGCGGATACCTCGCGTTCCTGAACCGGATGCAGGTGGGGGATATTGTGGCGTTTATGCTGTATCTGGCGCTGTTTTATGTGCCCATCACCGGCCTGACCAATCTGCTGGAACAAATGCAGCAAGCCCTAGCCGGCGCGGAACGTGTCATCCATGTGCTGGACGCGCCGGAAATCATCCGTAATATGCCCGGCGCGCTGCCGCTCACGAATCCCCGGGGCGCGTTGCGCTTTGACAAGGTGAGCTTCTCTTATGTGGAAGGCGTTCCCGTGCTGGAAGAAGTGTCCTTTGAAGCGGCGCCGGGGGAGATGATCGCGATTGTGGGCGCGACCGGCGTCGGCAAAAGTACGCTGGCGCAGCTGACGGCGCGCTTCTATGACCCTACGGAGGGCGTCATTTATATGGACGGGCGGGATCTGAGAGAGATCGACCTGGACAGCTTGCATCAAAATGTCGCCATGGTGCTCCAGGACACCTTCCTGTTCAACGGGACCATTGCGGAGAATGTCGCCTTTGCCCGCCCGGACGCCTCGCAGCAGGAAGTGGAGGAGGCGGTGCGGATCGCCAGAATCCTCGACGACATACTGGAAATGCCCGATGGTTTCCAGACAGTGGTGGGGGAGAGGGGCGCCAGGCTCTCCGGCGGGCAGAAGCAGAGGGTCGCGATCGCCCGCGCGGTGATCTGCAAAGCGCCGGTTTTGATCCTGGATGAGGCGACAGCTTCGGTGGACGTCAAAACGGAGGCGGATATCCAGAAGGCGATCATGGAGCTGGCCGGTACCCGTACCATCATCGTCATCGCCCACCGCCTGAGTACGGTGCGCCGCGCGGATCGCATACTTGTGTTTGACGAGGGGCGGATTGCGCAGCAGGGAACGCATGAAGAGCTTTCGGAGATACCCGGCCTTTACCAGGAAATGTGCCGCGTTCAGGAACGCGGGCTGATAGCGGAAGACCGGGAATTCATGAGCAATATTTAAGGGGGGGTTGAACTATGGAAAAAATACGTTTTGGAAGAACGGAATTGATGGTGAGTAAAGTTGCTTTAGGCGGGATACCCATACAGCGTCTGAGCATACCGGAGGGGGCGAGCGTAGTGCGGGGCGCTATCGATCTTGGCGTGAACTTTATCGATACCGCCAACGGGTACACGGACAGCGAGGAGAAGATCGGGCTTGGCATCAAGGGGATCCCGAGAGACAACCTTGTCATCGCTACTAAATCAGGCGCCAGGGATAAGGAGACGCTCCTGAAACACCTGGATTTATCCCTGACCAGGCTGGGCGTCGACTATATCGATATCTACCAGCACCATGGATTGTCGCAGGATAGCTATGACCTGGTGTTTGGGGAAGGCGGCGCTTACGAAGGCATGCTGGAAGCGGTCAAGGCGGGTAAAGTGCGCTTCCCGGCGTTCTCCAGCCATAGCATTCCCTTTGCGATGAACATGATGCGGGAAGGGAAATTCGCCGTCGTGCAGCTGCCCTTTAATTATGTGGACGATGAAGCGGCGAAAGAAGCTATCCCGCTGGCGAAGGAGCTGGATATGGGCTTTATCGCCATGAAACCTTTCGGCGGCGGATTGCTCAATAACGCAAGCCTGGCGATCAAATACCTCTCCCAGTTTGATAACATCGTACCGGATCCCGGCATCGAAAAGCTGTCGGAGATGGAAGAGATCGTCCGCATTATCGAGTCCGGCGCCGTATACTCGCCCGCCGATAAGTCGGTGATCGATCAAATGAAAGTCGAATTGGGCGACCATTGGTGCCACCGATGCAACTATTGCCAGCCTTGCCCGCAAGGGATTTCCATCAGTACGGTCCTTACGATTGAAAGCAATATCAAACGTATGCCCTTCGATCGCGCCAAAGGAATGGCAGGCGCAAGCGTAGAGAAAGCGCGGACTTGTGTCGAATGCCGCGCCTGTGTGGAGCGATGCCCCTACGATCTGGATATCCCCGTACTATTAAAGGAATACATTGGCGTATGGGAGAAGCACTTGGCGGCGAACGCCTAAGTAGTATTTTGGTAACTGACAGCCTCAAGGCAACAATTTAAACAGGAAGTCAAAAGTGTCAGTTGCTGATACTGCGAAATCGCAGCGCCGCGAAGCGGAAGGGGAGCGCTTATGAATGCTAAAATTTGGTATCTGTATCACAGCGGCTTTGCCGTAGAGACGCCGGCGCATTTTTTCATTTTCGACTATTGGCGGAAGACGCCGGTCGGGAAGGGTTTGGAAAGCGGCGTCATCGACATTGCCGCGCTCAAGGATAAGGATGTAGTGGTCTTTGCCTCCCATAAGCATCCCGACCACTACATCAGCGACATTCTGGATTGGCGAAAGGCGATACCGAAGCTGCGCCTCATCCTGTCCGACGATATTCCCGCTGCGGAACACGCCATGATGATCGGCGCGAACCGGAGCCTGACCCAGCCCGACTTGCAGGTACAGACCTTGAAGTCTACCGATGAAGGGGTGGCCTTTATCGTGGACGCCGACGGGCTGCGCATTTATCACGCGGGCGATCTGAACTGGTGGCACTGGGAAGGGGAGCCGGATGAGGAAAACGAAGCAATGGCCGCGAATTATCAAGGCCAGATCGCACTGCTGGCAGGGAAGCCCATCGACCTTGCCTTTGTTACCCTGGATCCGCGCCTGGGGAAACAATACGCCTGGGGTTTCGACTATCTGATGCGAAATGCGGAAGTACGTCATGCCCTTCCCATGCATTTTGGCAATGCGAGATCTACGGCGGCGCGGCTGTTAAAGGATCCGGTTTCTGCGGAATACAGGGACAGGATCATCGCTTTGGTGCAACGGGGGGATTCGGCGGAGATATAAGCCGCATCAAAAAACAAGCATAGCGAAGACAGGAGGGGGTATCACAATGTTTATTATCATTACGGCAAGCCCTAATACGGACGGACTAACCGCGGCATGCGGGAAAGCGGCATATGACGGTATCACCGGCGCCGGCGGGAAAGCGGAAATCATCGACATCAGCGCGGCGAAGCTGGAGCCCTGCCGCATTTGCGGCGATGGCTGGGGCGTCTGCCGCAGCGAAGGGAAATGCATTATCGACGACATCCTGCCGGAAATCCAGGCGAAAATCCGGGACGCCGAGGGCGTCTTTCTGGTCACGCCGGTCTACTGGCAGCAGCCCAGCGAACGAATGAAGTATTTCCTCGACCGCTTTCGCAGATGCGAGGCGTTTAAGCAAGAGGGCGGCGCGGCTTACGGCAAGACGGTCGACATCGTCGCCGCGGCGGGGGGCAGCGGCAACGGCCCTGCGCAATGCCTGGCGGAAATGGATCTCTGGTGCCGTCATGTGGGCGCCATTCCGGCAGACCGCATCGGCATTACCCGGTTTACCCGCGAACCGGTGATGAAAGCGATAACGGATATGGGCGCCCGCTTAGCCAAAGGCGAGTATTTCAAGCGCGCTTAAGGAGGAGTGGTTTCGTTGAACGAGCAAATAGAACGTACCATGGAGAATCTGAAGAAAAACCGCTATAACGTGCTGTATGTGGATACGAAGGAAGAAGTGCCGCCGATTGTCGAAGGGATGATTCCCGAAGGCGCGGTCATCGGGACGGGCGGCAGCCTGTCGCTGATCGAA
>WRNN01000152.1 GCA_009776595.1 Clostridiales bacterium | reverse complement strand
TATAGCCGGGTAGTTCCCTCACCTTTTCGCTTGTAAAATTGCGCCGTTGCCACGGTTAATTTCACATAGAAACTCAACAAAGCCAAATCCGGCATTTCGCAGAAGTTCCATCTGTGTTTCGACGGTTAATGGAATATCAATGTGATATTCTCCCGGTGCTGCCTTGTCCGGTAAATTTGCGGTTATTATTTCGTATCTCTGCCGGTACTGCTTGGCCATATGGGCGTCTACCATGAAATCGCCCTCGATATAGCAGCCATCCGGCTTTATCGTTTCGCAGATTTTTCTATAAACCCCGGTTTTCTCATCCGGCCATAAATGGTGCATTGTCATGTTGGAAACAACAATATCAAAAGCACTTTGGGGATAGGTCCAGTCTACATAGGATGCCTCTATTATTGTTATCTTATCGTGCCTGTCGGGGTGGTTGTTCAGCAGCAGGTCAAGCATACTGCGTGACACATCGACACAGGTAATGTGCGCATTCGGAACTTGCGCCCATATGTAGGCAAGCTCTATTCCCGTTCCGCACCCGATGTCGAGTATGCGCAATACCTTATCTGTTTTGGGAAAACACGCTCCGAGTTTCTTATAATCTTCAAGCCCGCTTCCTGATAGCATTTTGTCATTATATCCATCAGAACGGACATCAAAAAACGCTCCCATTGGTTCTGGTTCATTTAGAGTGTGAATATCCCATTCCGGGTTGGGTAGATCATCGGTGTGGTAGAGGCGGAAATAGTCAAACTCACAGTCTGCACCGTCATACGGCAATATTCGCGTATCTCCATAGACAAATCCGAGCTTTTCAATGACGCGCCGGGACGCTTTGTTTTCCGGCTTTACGATGGCAGATAATACTTCCTGCCCGGCTTGTTCAAACGCCCACCAAATCATCGCCTTGCCTGCTTCAGTAGCATAACCGCAGCCTTGGTACGCATCGGCGATTGAAAACAGAATTTCAATTTCGCCGCCTAATTCCCGCTTCGGGGCAACGCCGATTAAGCCGATGCATTTTCCGTTATGTTTTAACTCGATCGCTAAAACAACACAGGGAATATCGATGCTAAATCTATCGTTGTTGAGCCATTGTATCCAGTTGAGCGCCGCTTCTTCGCTTTCCAATACCATATCCGGCATAAAATGCGAAACAATAGGTGTTTTGCTATTATAACTGGCGTCCGCCGCGTCGGATTCCACAAAAGGGCGCAGGACTAAACGCGTAGTTTCTATTCGCTCCATTATAGCTACTCCTTATTTTCCATCAATGAATTGCTTTACTTCTTCAGAGGATTGGTATATTAGAGAAATTGATTTCCGTGGATCTTGGGGACGGCGCCTACAGTATTAGCCAGAGGCATTGCCCTCCGCTGCACAAAAGTGATATAGTTTACTCAACTCTTGAATATGACAGCAATGTGCATTACANCACCGGTACGGAGCGGGAAAGCGGCCAATCCCCATCGCGCAAAACAGGCACTGTTTAGGGCGCCGCAGAGGAGGGTGAACAATGAAAAGAGGAATATACAAAACACTGGCAATAGGGCAGACGGTGATGATGGTGTTGGGATTGCTTGCTGCGATACCGGCAGCGGCTTTCGCGGCGNAGGCTTATATACCGGCANTAGAAACCGACAGCGCGCCGATCATGCCGTTCGCAACCGGCAATATCGGTCCGC
Source organism: Clostridiales bacterium (assembly GCA_009776595.1). Lineage (GTDB taxonomy): Bacteria > Bacillota > Peptococcia > DRI-13 > UBA5745 > WRMS01. The sequence continues at coordinate 3,249 of WRNN01000152.1, read as the reverse complement.
GCGGCAATACCTATGACGACCCTGCAAATGGCGTCTATGTTTCTCCCGGCGGCAATGATAGTACAGCGACCGGTTCTATTGACGCGCCTTATAAAAGCATTAACAGCGCTTTGGCGGCTGCCCGGCCCGGCGATACAATTATCCTGCGCGACGGCGTCTATCGCGAAGGAATCAATGTCCGTGTCCGCATCCCCAATATCACGATAAAGTCCAGAAAAGGCGAGTGGGCAGTGATTGACCTGACCGCTTACAATGCTGGCGCCAACGAAGACTCCGGCGTATATTTCGATGTGGATTCATCCGGCGGCAAATTACAAGCGGTCGAAGTCATAGGCGGTTTTTATGCGGTTTGCATGGAGACCAGATGGGATTGGGGAGACCCATCCAATCGAAGCGGGGCGTCCAATATTGTCATCGAGGACTGCCTGCTGCATGATTCCCGCTACGATGTGGTCAAGGTGAAACCAAATTGCAATAACGTGACAATCCGGTATAACGAAATTTATAATTCCGGCGTCGCTTTTGGCGCTGAAGGAGGGAATGCCGAAGGCATTGACAATGTGAACGGCGATACTATGGTGGTACAGAACAACTTCATCCATGATATCTGTTCCACGGCGATTTACGCGAAAGGCGGGGCGACCGGCGTCTTAATCGAAAACAACCGAATCGAACGTGCAAGAGAAGCCGGCATTCTGGTGGGTTTTGATACCAGTCCGGAATTTTTTGACTTAAGCGTCAATCCGGAATACTACGAGAATATCAGTGGTATTGTTCGAAACAACTTGATTATGGATACCGGTCTCTCCGGTATTGGCCTATATGCCTCGAAGGACGCCCAAGTTTACAACAATACTTTAGTGAACGTAGCGAACGAAACCTATCATAGCGCCATTTACTTCGGCATCACGTTCCAGGATTGGGAAGATTACGCGGGCCGCCCGGCGAACGTCAACCCGCATATTCACCACAATATCATTAGCCAGCCCTCATCCGTCACCCGTCCGATGGTGGAAGTGCGTTATGCTAATGAGCTTGGCGGCTTGTCCGCCCTCGATGGCAACCCCTTGATGAACAATAACTGTTACTATATTGCCGGCAAAAGCGCGTCCTTTTCTGACCGCCGGCCAGACAGCATATTGGAGGACGCGGGGCTTTCCGCATGGCAATCTCATATCGGCGGGGAGAGCGGCTCGCTTGAAGCGGACCCGGCCCTCGACGAGCGCTACATGCCTACAAATCCATTATGCTCCGGAATGGGATTGTNGTATAGCCTGGATACAGATACACANCCCGGAGAATTTCCTGACCTAAACCATGACGGTGTGATCAATATGCTGGATGTGCTACTCCTCTATAGGCATTTCCGGGGAAAAAGCAGTTTAGTCGGAGTGGATTTGGTTGCCGCCGACGTCAACATGGACGGCTTGGTCAATCTGCAGGATGTGCTGCTGCTTTATCAGCATTACAGGGGCCGCTGAACAGCGCCCTACTTTATCGGCACATTGTAGGACCAGCCGAAGGGGTCGGGGATCTTGCCCCACTGGATGCCGGTGAGGGTATCGTACAGCCTCTGCGATAAGGGGCCGATGCCGCCGTCCTGAATCTGCAAAGGCTCTCCATGGATGCTCAGGAGGCCGATGGGGGAAATCACAGCTGCGGTACCCGTGCCGAAAGCCTCCTCCAAGCAGCCGTTCTTTGCCGCTTCATATAGTTCGTCGACGGAAATTTTGCGCTCCGAGACAGGGATGCCCCAGGTTTTCACAAGCTGCAGGACGCTGTCCCTGGTGATACCGGGCAGTATGCTGTCGCCCAGTTCGGGCGTAATGAGTTCCCCGTTGATCTTAAACATGACGTTCATGGTGCCGACTTCTTCGATGTATTTTCGTTCGACGCCATCAAGCCACAGCACTTGGGTATAACCGAGGTCCTGGGCTTTCTTTTGGGCGATGAGGGACGCGGCATAGTTCCCGCCGCATTTAGTATAGCCGGTACCGCCCCTGGAAGCGCGGACGTATTCGTCTTCTACGTATATCTTGACCGGATTCAGGCCTTCCTTATAGTAAGCGCCCACCGGAGAAAGGATGACCACGAATTTAAATATCTCCGGGATACGCACGCCCACGTTCGACTGGTCGGAGTAGATGAAGGGACGGATGTACAGCGAAGTGCCGTCCTCTGTGGGGATCCAGTCGCGGTCGACCTGGATCAGCTTGCAGACGCCTTCGACAAAGTCCTCCTCCGGGATGGGGGGCATACAGAAGCGGGCGCCGGAGGTATTCAGCCTCCGTCCATTCGCATGGGGCCTGAACATTAGGGTCTTGCCATCCGGGCTGGTATAAGCCTTCAAGCCCTCGAAAACTTCGACGGCGTAATGGAGCACCATCGCAGAAGGTTCCATCGACAAATTGGCATACGGTACAATACGGGCGTCATGCCAACCTTTGTCCAAAGTATAGTCCATGAGCAGCATATGGTCGGAAAAGTAGACGCCGAAGCCCAGGTCATTCCAGTCCGGCTTGGGTTTCGGGCTTGTAGTTTTGGTGATCGCGATATCCATTCTCAATACGCCTCCTGTAGATATGACTTTGCGACTATCATACAGCACAAGAATGCGGAAATATAGCCCTTTACGGGGTATTTTTGTATACTTGGATGGAGATTTGATGGTTTGGGGTATATCCCATCTACCGGGCTTGTCGCCAGGATGTAAGCTTTATTAAATTGACACATACGCATTACCTTTGATCATAAAACGACGAGGGCAGGCTGACGCTTCGCCGGCATACGCTACGTTGATCCGAGCTGTTACAGCGGTATCCTCCGGGGCTTCGCTTAAAGTGCTTGATGATTTACATATGTCATGATATAATCTGAATTGCATTGTTTTCAATGCAATTCAGAAAGAGAGGCTCGTTGTTATGGAGCTTGCAAAAATTACTATGCGCGGACAAATTACAATTCCTGTCGCTATTCGCAAACGACTAGGCGTAAAAGATGGCGACAAGGTTATTTTCATGGAAGAAAACGGGCGTGTTATCATTGAAAACGCCGCTATGATTGCGCTCAAAGACGCGCAGCACGATTTCGAGGATGATGCAGAACGATTGGGGCTTAAAGACGAGAGGAATGTTGTTACGATTATCAAAGGACGCGAAATCTAGGAGGAAAACCATGCATGTGATGATTGATACCGATCAAAAATACTCCCGATTATAAGGAGCAACATAATGGTGGATAATAAAAAGG
>WRNN01000151.1 GCA_009776595.1 Clostridiales bacterium | reverse complement strand
GCGGCGGCGGCGCCGGCGTTCCTTTTGACTTCTACAGCGACTTTTTGCGGGGGACCCTGCTTGCCTGCGCCGATCTGTATGACAGACCGGAGGATGTACAACGATACATTGACGAAGCCCTCGAAGTCACGCTGGAAAACATTCGGGCTACCAAAGGCCAGGACGAAGGCAAGCATGTCTCCATGGCGCTCCATAAAGGAATGGACGGGTTCATGAGCGACGAGCATTATAGAAAATACTACTGGAGTCACCTCCAGAAGATCATTCTTGCTATCATCGACAGCGGCAAGGTGCCCTATATCTATACCGAGGGCAAATATAACACCCGGATCGACTGTCTGACGGAAGTGCCTCCGGGGAAAGTCATTTATCACTTCGAGGATGTGGATATGGCTGTCGCCAAGAAAAAGCTGCAAGGGATTGCTTGTATATCCGGCGGTTTCCCCGCTGCTCTCCTGGATTGGGGCACAACCCATCAGGTGCGGGAGGAAATGAAAAAACTCTATGACGCCTGTGCGCCGGGCGGCGGGTTTATCTTTGAAACCTCCTGCGGGCTGGGCAATTGTAAACGGGAAAATGTAGAAGCGATGTTTGAAGCGGCGAGAGAATTAGGCTAAAGGCCTAATCCGCAAGGACGATAAGGGAGAGCAAATCGTATGCAAGTATCGATCCGTAGATGGAGAATGGAAGACGCCGCCGATATAGCGGCGGCGATCAANAATAAAAAAGTGCAGGATAATCTGCGGGATGGGATACCCTATCCTTATACGCAGAAGGATGCGGAGGAGTATATTTGGAANGCCATCACCGCGGACAAAGACGCGGAATATGCATTTGCCATACTTTGCGACACCTTGGTTGTGGGCAGCATCGCGGTGTCCCGCCTGGATAACGTCCATCGCCTGACTGCGGAAATGGGCTATTATATCGCGGAGCCTTTCTGGGGGCAGGGCATCACCACGGAAGCGGTCCGGTTAGTCTGCGCTTACATTTTCTTCCAAACAGATATCGCGCGAATTTTTGCCGAACCCTATGCATATAACACCGCTTCCTGCCGGGTGCTGGAGAAAGCGGGATTTCAACTTGAAGGGATCCTCCGCCATAACGCGCTAAAAAACGGGCGAACCCTGGATATGAAAATGTATTCATTGCTGAGGGCTTATCCTGTCCGCCCCTTGTCCGGCACGGAGATAGAGACGGCAATGGCTTTGGTGCGGCGGGTATTTGATGCCTTTGAGGCGCCGGAGTATAGTGAAGAAGGGATCGCTTCGTTTTATTCCTTTATCGAGACGCAGACGATGCGACGGAATTGGGAAAGCGGCAACCTCCGGCTTTGGGGCGCTTTCGACAATGCGATTCTAGCCGGGGTAGCTGCGTTCAGGCCGCCTTATCATATTTCTCTTTTATTTGTAGACAGGCAGTATCATGGGCGCGGCATCGCCCGCTCCCTTCTTCAGGAAGGTTTCCGGGATCTTCAGGCAACATTCGGAACCGGGACGGTAACCGTCAACTCCTCCCCTTATGCTGTGGAGATATACCGGCATATGGGATTCGAAGCCGCAGATACGGAGCAAAGCGTCAACGGGCTGCGATTTACCCCAATGAAGCGTGCGCTGTCTCCGGACTGCAGTTTCGGCAGCTCATCTTAGATCGGCCAGATTTCTGATTTTCTGATTTTTTTCTTCCACCTGCTCGAGCATGGCTGCCTTCTCTTGCGCCAGGCGCGCAGCCAATGCGGCGTCATGCACCGCCAGAATTTGTATCGCGAGCAGCGCGGCATTCTTTGCCCCGTCGATAGCTACCGTAGCCACCGGAACGCCGGAGGGCATTTGTACCGTAGCGTAGAGGGCGTCCAGGCCTTGCAGCGCAGTGCCGCTTANGGGAACGCCGATTACCGGNAAAGTGGTCTTTGACGCAAGGACGCCGGCAAGATGCGCCGCCGCGCCGGCGCCCGCNATGATGACAGCGTATCCGTTTTCTCTGGCGCCGGANGATAANGCCAATACTTTCTCCGGCGCTCTGTGCGCGGAAGCCACTTGCAGGTCGGTTTCCACTTCGAAGGCGCGCAGTGTCGTCACAGCGGCCTCCATGGTTTTCCAGTCGGAATCACTGCCCATAACAACCAATACTTTTCCTGTCACGATTTCGCTCCCTTTCCCGGCATATTGTTTGCTTACTTGATGAAGCGTTTCAGGATGTCGATCAGCATCCGCTTNTCCGAGGCTTTGATCGTGTCCTTGTCTATCGCGATCATAAAGCGCGCCAGCATATCCAGATCATCCTGTGAGGCGCCTTTGACCGTTTCNGTAAAGACGCTGCCTAAATCCATACCGGCAGCCTGTATCTTCTCGATGGGCTCCGCTGAAGACGCGCTGTTTGCNACAGCTTCCTTCGCGGCGGCAAGGTCCAGTTCCAAAGCCCGCTTATCATTCGTCAACTGCCTCCAGCCTGCTTCCGTCTTCGCCAGTTGCTCTTTGAGGTCGGCAATTTCNGCTTCAAACGCTGATGTATCTTGCGAAACCTGGCTCTGCCCGGCGGATTCCGTCTGTGCAAGGCTTTCCTTTAACGCGGAGACTTCCTGCGTAAGGGCTATATTTTCCTTTGTCAAACGGCTTTGTTCCGTGTCGGTCTCTTTGAGGAGTTCGTTCAGATCCGCGATTTCTTTCTCCGTGTCGGCCAGCTTCTTCTCCGTATTGGCCAAGTTCTCCTCCGTGTCGGCCAGCTTCTTCTCCGTATTGGCCAAGTTCTCCTCCGCGTCGGTCAGCTTCTTCTCCACAGCTAGCAGGGATTCCTGAATATGGTCATCCTGGGGAGCGCCGGCAGAACGCTCCAGGGAGGCGATGATCTCCGTGAGGTTCTGGTTCTCCTCCAGCAAGTCGTTTTTTTGATTGACCAGGTTCAGTGTNTCTTCCTTCAGCCTGGAGAATTCCTGCTCTTGCTCTTCGTCGCTTTCGAAGCCAAACATGACGCCTTTCTCTTTCAGCGTCTGCAGTTCTTCCTGCAAGGCTTCCAGGTCTAGCTTTGCTTTTCTGGACGCGTCTTCCGCCGCGGTCATTCTCTTTCGATAGCCGTCCGCTTCAGCCCGGAGGGATGCGCCTTCCTCAAGGAATACGATGGTCTCCTCCTTGATCCGGCGGTTTTCTTCGTTTAGTTTCTCGATTTTATCCTGCAATACGCGCGAATCCTCTTCCCCTGCGCCTTCGCCGGCGTCGGGAAGCCCTTGACTCAGCAAGCCGTTATACTTGTTCTCCCATTGCAAGCTCAGTTTACGCAGCGATTCCGCCTCTTCACTCAGCTTTTGATTTTCCTTTTTTAACGCAAGTTCTTCGTCCTCAAGGATCTGAAGCCTCTCGATATAGCGCTTATTCGGTTCGTTACCCGACGGGGAATCCATATCCTCCCCCATATCCTCCTCGGACAACGCGCCGGGAAATTCGTCCATATACCCTGCTTTGGTCAGCAATATGCCAACCGGTACATCCAAATGCGGCGCCAGCAGCTTCAGTATCGCGGGAGAAGGTTTCTTACGAATGCCTGCTTCCAACCGGGAAATTTCTGCGTTGCTGACCTCCCCGTTGGTCAATACGCTGAGTTCTTTTTGGGAAATTCCTTTTACCTGCCGCAATTCCTTGAGATATTCGCCAACAGCCATGATCCTGCCCCCCTCATTCGGATTTGTGATCCATATTACCTGCGATATACTTTCTATTATATACGAAAATAACCATTTGGTAAATAGGATTCTCAACGATTCTGGTGAATAGTATGTAGAACAGCATGAACATGACGTAGAATGGCGAAGGGAGCATAACGCTATGCTTGAGATGATCGTTTTGGTTTCCGGCAGAGGCAGCAATCTGATGTCGATACAGGATGCGATAGAGAAAGGCGTGCTGGACGGCAGGATCAACGCCGTGATCAGCAACAGGAAGGAAGCGGCGGCGCTGGCCTTTGCGAAAGAAAAAGGCATACCGGCTGTATGGGTGAATTCGAAGCAGGAGGACGGCCGAATGGGATATGAAAACAGGCTTTATCGCGAAATCGAGAAAATCGGCTCAGACTGCCTGGTACTCGCCGGCTATAACCTTTTGTTGAATTGGGATGTTTTTCGCCATTATGGNAAGCCGATTCTGAATATACATCCGGCCCTGCTCCCCGCATTCCCCGGGNTGACCGCGCAGAAAGACGCTTTGNCATACGGGGTCAAGTACAGCGGATGCACGGTGCATTTCGTGGACGGGGGTATGGATAGCGGACCGATCATCGCCCAAAGGCCGGTGCAGGTTATGGAATCGGATGATGAAGAGCGTTTATCGGCGAGGATCCTTGTGGAAGAGCATAAGCTATATCCGGAAGTCCTCGCATGGCTGGCCCGGGGAAAAGTACAGCGAAATGGCAGGATTGTCAGGGTGTTGCCGGACGATGAGGAGGAAGGGGGCGGCAGGGGATGACCAAAAGGGCTTTAGCGAGCGTATCCGACAAAAGCGGCCTGGAGGAGTTTTGCCGCGGGCTGACGGATTTGGGTTGGGAGATCCTTTCTACAGGCGGTACTTTTCAAAGCTTGGAAAGGGCCGGTTTGCCGGTAGTTCAGGTGTCGGCGGTGACCGGCTTTCCGGAGATCATGGATGGCCGGGTAAAGACGCTTCACCCGAAGATCCACGGCGGGATACTGGCCCGCGCCATTCCTTCCCACCTGCGGCAGGCGGAGGAGTTGGGGATAGGTTTGATCGACCTGGTCGTTGTGAACTTGTATCCCTTCCGGGAGACCATCGCCGGAGAGAACGTCAGCCGGGCGGAAGCCATCGAAATGATTGACATCGGCGGACCCGCCATGATACGGGCAGCGGCTAAAAACCATGAAAGAGTCGCCGTCGTCGTCGATCCGGCGGACTATCGCGTGATCCTCGCAGAGTTGAGGGAGCGGGGCGGTATTT
>WRNN01000150.1 GCA_009776595.1 Clostridiales bacterium | reverse complement strand
ATTCGCCAAAAAGCGGCTGTCGTTCAGGCGGAGAATTCAAAGGAATCCCAGTACAGCAGCTTTCAGTCGCAGGTGTTCGAATTCTACAGCAATCCCGATACNAATATTACGGAAGATTCGCTATACAATCTGCAGGAGTCTTATGAAAACGCCTTTAACAATTACCTGGACGCGGAAGAAAGTCTCGAGAAACTGAAGCCAAAGGTGAGTTATCAGGCACAGAAGCTTTACATCGATATTCTGCAGGGAGAGCTGCAGATTCAGATACAGGAAATGGAAATCAAGCGCTTGGAGGACGAACACGAACTGGCGAAGGTGAAGACCGCCTTCGGCGTATTTACCCAAACGCAGCTCAGAAACGCGGTAACGCAACTGGACAGGGCGAAGGAAACCTTGGACAGCCTTAAAAATACGNTAAACACCAATAGGAATACGATGCGGGAATACTTGAATCTCGCCGACAGCGTCGAGTTCGGCCTGGAGAATCCTCCGGTTATCGGTCCGTATGTCAATGCGTTTGATGAGGAAAAAGTCCTTGCCGAAGCGCTAAAAAACTCTCTGGCCTTGAAGCAGGCGCAGAGAGAAGTGGAAGATTTGACGAAGCGAATCGAAAGGTATGAAATCCAGGGGCAATATACCCAGGCACAGAATTTGGCTGTCACAGGACCATCCAAGGACCAGGCGTTGAAAGAAACCAAGCAAAGCCTGGCGAGAACAGTGGAAACGGTCATGAAGGAGTTCAACGGCTTGGACGCCGCGCTGGATAAGGCGAAAGAAAGCTTGTATGACGCACAGAGGACCTTGATTTCAACTGAGATGAAGCAAAAAATGGGCGTCGCGACAATCAATGAATTGAAGCTCGCGGAAAAAGCGGTATTAACCGCCGAGATGGATCTGTTTCAGGCTCAGTACAATTTCTATCTGAGCGCGAAAAAAGTAATCCTGTTGAACGACGGGATCCTGGTCAGCTAACAAGGGATGCCGCATTGCGTGGGTTGTAGGCGGTAGCCCATATTAGACAAAGACAGTACGCAGATCTCCGATTTGCTCAATCGTGACGGTAACCTCTTCACCGGCTTCCAGCCATTTTTGCTGATCCCCTTCTCCGCCGAGAATGACGCCGTTGGGCGTACCGGTGAAGATAAGATCGCCGGGTTCAAGCTGAATATACCGCGAAGCAAAGCTAACGATGGTGTAGACGTCAAAGATCATTTGGGAGGTATTGCCGTTTTGTACGACCCTGTCGCCTCTGCGGCAGGATATAGCTAAGTTGAAGGGGTCGATTTCGTCGGCGGTGACGATCCAGGGACCGGCCGGGGCAAAACCGGGGAAGCTTTTTCCGATCAGCCACTGGGAAGTCAGCCTTTGGGCGTCTCTGGCAGACAGGTCATTTCCGCAGGTATAACCAAAGATATAGTCTGCCGCGTTTTCTTTCGCGACATCCCTGCAGCTCTTGCCTATGACGACGACCAGTTCCGCTTCATAGTCGTATTGGCGCGCGTTGGACGAGAGGCTTACCGGCCCGTTGTGCGCGTTCAGCGCATTATTAAATTTGGAGAACAGAATGGGATCTTTGGGATACTCCGGTTCGCCCGCCCCTTTGTGCGCTTCGTCAACATGCAGTTTATAGTTTAGCCCGACACAGAGGATCTTTGCGGCTGCAGAGGCAGGGGGAAGGTAGGAAAGGCTTTTTTCATCCAGCAATGGCAAGGGGTTCCTGTCGCACAATGCCCGAATTTCTTTTTCCGCGTCGCGGAAATCCCGGATGGTTTCAGAAAAATCACGGAGATAGCCGGCTGCGCTGAGGTCAAATACCCCCCCGGAAAGCTTAGCGCCGACATGGGGCTTTTCATTTACAGCAAAACTGAGTAATTTCATGCGAATCCCTCCTTAAGCTGCCCGATCACGGACATGTTTTCATCATACTTCAATTATAGCAAAAATCATTGAAAAAACCTTGGAAAAAAACCTTAGAAAAAAATTTTGCCGCATCGAAAAAAGGCTATAGACAAAATCTGCGTGAGAAGATATACTGGGAAAAATGCATTTAAGGAGGAATGTGTATGCGGCATTTGATTGATCCTCTGGATTTATCCTTGAAGGAAATTGACCGCTTACTGGATGTAGCCGATGTGATTGCGGCGGACCGAATGGCTTTTAGCCAGGTTGGCCAAGGCAAGACATTGGCTACACTTTTTTATGAGCCGAGTACCCGGACCCGCTTGAGTTTTGAAGCGGCTATGTTGAATCTGGGCGGCAGGGTGCTTGGTTTTGCTTCGGCGGACTCGAGCTCGGCGGCCAAAGGCGAAAGCGTGGCGGATACGATCCGCGTCATATCCGGCTATGCGGATATCTGCGCCATGCGACATCCCAAGGAAGGCGCTGCGCAGCAGGCGGCGCGGTATTCGACGATTCCGGTTGTGAATGCGGGCGATGGCGGGCATCAGCACCCGACCCAAACCCTGACCGACCTGATGACGATACGGCGCAGAAGAAAGGATTTGGGACATCTTACCGTAGGTCTGTGCGGCGATCTGCGCTTCGGCCGGACTGTCCATTCCCTCATCAAGTCTTTGGCGCGTTACGAAGACGTCAAGTTCATCCTGATCTCCCCGGAAGAGCTGAGAGCGCCGGACTACATTGTGGAAGACGTCCTCTGGGACAAGGGGATTCCCTTTACAGAGACGGAAGATATGGAGTTGGTGATGGATCAGCTGGATATCCTCTATATGACCAGGGTGCAGAAAGAGCGGTTCTTTAATGAAGAAGACTATGTGCGGCTGAAAGATTCCTACATCCTGACGCCGGATAAGCTGGAGAAATCCAAGAAGGATATGGCCATTATGCATCCTCTCCCGCGGGTTAACGAGATTTCCATTGAAGTGGATCAAGATCCGAGGGCGGCGTACTTTGAGCAGGCGCACAATGGCGTTTTCATCCGGATGGCTCTGATCATGATGCTGCTTGAGTTGGAAAGTCCCGAGGGAAAAATCGGCTTCAGTAATTAGGAAGGAGAGACATTATGCTGAATATCGATAGTTTGGAACGGGGCATCGTGATCGACCATATCAAGGCGGGCAGCGCCATGTGGCTGTATCAGGTGCTGAACCTGGACCGGATGGAATGCTGTGTAGCGATCATAAAGAATGCCCGCAGTAATAAGTATGGAAAAAAGGATATTATTAAAATTGACGGTATGCTGGACCTTAATCTGGAAACNCTGGGCTATATTGATCCCAATATCACGATCGCGATCATCGACGAAGGAAGGATCATTGAGAAGAAGAAGCTAGTACCGCCCGAAACGCTTCGTAATGTCATTCGCTGCAAGAATCCGCGTTGTATAACCAGTATCGAAGAAGGCATCGATCACGTATTCAGACTCACGCAGGGACAACAGGGAACACGGTATCGCTGCGTATACTGCGAACAGGAGGATACAGGCGCGGCAGACCGGCTGATTAAATAAGCTCGCTCCATTCATTGACGGAAAACGGGTTTTATGTGATAATGACCATGCCGTACTACATGGGGAGCTGGCGGTGCCCTGTACCTGCAACCCGCCTTAGCAGGGTGGAATTCCCCGGCCCAGGGCCAGCTTTGTGGAGTCTGACCCGGGTAAGCAGTGTTGACGACCGGGTTCCGCGCAACAGAAATTTGTGAACCCTGTCAGATCCGGAAGGAAGCAGCAGTAAGCAAACACTTTTGTGTGCCGCGGGTCGGCCTGGTCTGAGCCGGCTGCCCGGGTAACGTCCGGAAGGTTTGGTTCAAAGCCGGGGTGTGCGGCCTGATCAAGCGCCCATTCTAAGAGCGGAACACGCTTTGGAATGGGCGTTTGATTGTGCTTTAAAAAANTATCTGTCTCAGCAGGAAAATGGAATATTATGGATAATATAGACTGTATGAACAGAAAACCATTTATGTATACATTCTATGATCTGGGACAGAGCCTGATGGAGAACGTATTTCCCAAAAGAAGAAGCTGCCTTTTTTGCGGCAGCTTCTGGTACGGCAGCAAGCTTTCGGCAGGACTCTGCCCGCAATGCCTGCTTAAGTGGAGCCGGTTTCGACGGCAAGCGAAGATATGCCCTATGTGCGGCAGCTTTGACGGAGGCGACCCGTGCCAGGGACCCTGTGCGGAATACCATGATCATCATCTGCCGCGGATGGGCAGCCTGGAAGCGATCATTGCGGCTTCGCCCTATACCGCCGTTTACCGCCAGCGAACATTGGCATTTAAATACAACGGGCAAAAAGGATTGGCGGCGCCATTTGCCTATCTGATGTCGAACGCCTGGCNCGGGAGCGAAGCCGGACGCCAGGCNGNGGCGCAGCTTGGCTACGGTGGTTCCAAGACTATACCTTGCCTCGTCCCCGTACCCCTTCACCGGGATAAAGAAGCGCTTCGGGGTTATAACCAAAGCCGCTTGTTGGCGGAGGCGATATACCGGGAATGCGGATTCCCCGTGAAAGACCTGCTGATCCGCCCTTATGCCGGACAAATGCAGGCGGGGCTGGATAAGAGACAGAGAAAACAAGCGCTGGCGAAAGTGTTTCAGTGGTCGAATCAGGCAGAAACCCATAGAGGGCCTGTCATCCTTATCGATGATGTGGTGACCACAGGCGCGACGCTGGAAAGCTGCGGCCAGATTCTTCAGGANCGCGGTTTCGGGCCAATATGGGGTTTGACATTTGCCGGAGGAAGCGGAATGGGTGCGAATGTATCATCTGGATAAACTCCATCTATGGACAGTTCATGCATAATCTCATGTGTCAAGATGTTTTTTTCCACATTCGTTTTCTCAAGAACCGTAAGTTATTCACAAAGTTATCCACATTATCCACAGTTTCGCTTGTGAAAGCATTATCAAGATAAGGTTATAGTCTGAAAAAGGTGTTCTTCTACCGTGGACAGCATTGTCGGACAATTCGAGAAAACCCATT
>WRNN01000149.1 GCA_009776595.1 Clostridiales bacterium | reverse complement strand
GCCTGAAAACCTTACTGTGATCCATACCGCCGGGCAGGGCGGAGGGCCCGGAATGGGCATTTCACACTTTGGAAAAGCAGGAATGATCAAGCGATATATATGCGGCATTTCGGCGGAAACCGGGGACTGATCGAACTGGCCAACCAGGATAAAGTAGAAGTATATAATCTGCCTCAGGGCGTTATATGCCATTTATATCGGGCTGCCGCCGCGGGAAAAGGCGGAGAGCTGACGAAAGTCGGGCTGCATACCTTTGTCGATCCCCGGCTGGAAGGCGGCAAAATTACCCCGCGAACCAAAGAAGACCTTGTAAAACTGGTGGAAATCGACGGAGAGGAATACCTGTTCTATAAGGCGCCCAAAGTGAATATCGCCTTGATTCGCGGCACAACAGCCGACGAATCCGGAAATATCTCCATGGAGCAGGAATGCGGCGTCATCGAAGCCCTTGACTTGGCCATGGCCGTGAAAGCGAACGGCGGCAAGGTATTTGTGCAGGTAAAGAACTATATCACATCCGCGTCCATGCGGGGAAGGGACGTCGTGATCCCCGGCAATCTGGTGGACGCCGTCGTCCTGACCAGCGATGTATCGAAATATCACAAAATGACCCCCGCCACGATCTATGACCCGGCGATGGCCGGCTATGCGAAAATTTCTACCACCGCCGCCGAGCCTGCCCCCTTGAGCGAACGGAAGGTGATTGCCCGAAGGGCGGCCATGGAGCTGAGGCACAATGTCACCGTGAATCTGGGGATCGGCATTCCCGAAGTGATCGGCAATGTCGCCGGGGAAGAAGGCGTTTCTAACGAGATGCTCCTGACGATCGAGAGCGGTTTTATCGGCGGAATGCCTGTGGGCGGCCGCAGCTTCGGATCGGCAGTCAATCATTGGGCGATGCTGCCGGAAACCACGCAATTTGATTTCTACAACGGCGGCGGCCTGCATATGGCTTTCCTGGGCTTTGCCGAGATCGGGCCGAAAGGCGACGTGAATTCAAGTAAATTTGGCGGCACCCTGGCCGGATGCGGAGGGTTTATCGATATTTCGCAGTTTACGCCGCATATGATTTTCTGCGGCACCATGACCGCGGGCGGATTGGANATCGCGATAGAAGACGGCAAACTGAAGATCGTCAAAGAAGGCAGCAGGAAGAAGTTTCTCAATACCATAGAACAGATCACCTTTAGCAGCGAGTATGCCAGGACCCACAATCAGAGAGTCCATGTGGTGACGGAGCGTTGTGTTTTCGAGCTTTCGCAGGATGGCTTTATGCTCAGCGAGGTCGCTGAAGGTATCGATATACAAAGAGATATCCTGGATCAAATGGAGTTTCGGCCCATTATACCGGACAAGGTCAAGACGATGGACGCCGCCATTTTTAACAGCGGCCTGATGGGGCTCAAACAGATGATGCAGAAATGAAGCGGCAGATCAGTGCCGGCGCCGCAAGAGCCGGCACTGATCTGTAGCCCGGTGTATTACAAATCCCTGTCCGGATAACGTTTTACTTGACAGATAAAAGTAATCATCGTATTATGATTGAGGAAGATAAGCTTATTTCTGTTTTGTCTGATAGATTTAGATAGCCGCAGGCACCTATATAGATCTTGATTTGTGGACGTATTATGTCCGGCTGAAAGTTGTATATGATGCTGATAGTAAACTTTTGTACTAAAGTGATGGATCGCGCGGGTCTTTCTTTATGATGCAGGAGCAGAAATCAGGCAGGTTTTCGACCAGCCTGTTTTTTTATTCATTCTAGTGAAAGGAGGGTGAAAATGCCACTGCAAACGATATTATTTATAGCCCTTGTTACAGTCGCCGCGCTGGTTATCGGTGCGTTGGCAGGCTATATCGTACGCAGAAATGTCGCAGAAGGCCGGACCGCTTCGGCAGAGATGCAGGCTGAAAAGATTCTTGATGAAGCGCATAAAGCAGCGGAAGGGGTCAAGAAAGAGACGCTTCTGGAAGCGAAAGATGAAGTATATAAGCTGAAAAACGACATGGAGCAGGAAATCAAGGAAAGACGAAATGAAATTCAGCGGCAGGAGCGCCGTTTACTTCAAAAAGAAGAAAACCTTGACAAAAAAACGGAACAAAATGAAAAAAAAGAAGAATCGCTGCAGAAATCCGAGCAGGAAATACTCAAGCAGAAGAATAGCCTGAATGAACTGCTGGATAAACAATTACTGGAGCTGGAAAGAATCGCGAATCTTTCCTTTGACCAGGCAAAAGAATTGTTACTCAGTCGGGTCGAGTCCGAGATCCGGCATGAAACGGCGATGATCATCAAGGAAAATGAAACGCAGGTACGGGAAGAAAGCGACAGAAGGGCAAGGAATATTATTTCTCTGGCCATTCAGCGCTGTGCGGCGGATCATGTGGCGGAAACAACGGTTTCCGTCGTGGCTTTGCCGAATGACGAGATGAAAGGCCGCATCATCGGAAGAGAAGGCCGAAATATCCGTACATTGGAGACCCTCACCGGCATCGACCTGATCATCGACGATACGCCGGAAGCGGTGATTCTCTCCGGTTTTGACCCGATCCGCCGGGAGGTCGCCAGGATTGCTTTGGAGAAGCTGATTCTGGACGGCCGGATACATCCGGGGCGAATCGAAGAAATGGTCGAAAAAGCAAAGAAAGAAGTCGAGCAAAGCATACGGGAAGAGGGCGAACAAGCTACCTTTGAAACCGGTGTGAACGGACTGCATACGGAATTGATCCGGCTTCTGGGAAGGCTCCGGTACCGTACCAGCTATGGACAAAACGTGCTGAAGCACTCCATCGAAGTCTCCCATCTCGCCGGCGTAATGGCGGCAGAGATCGGGGCGGATGTAGCGCTTGCGAAGCGTTCCGGTTTGCTGCACGATATCGGCAAAGCGATTGACCATGAAATTGAAGGGCCGCATACGCTGATTGGCGCCGACCTTTCAAAGAAATACAAAGAAACGGAAGAAGTGATCCATGGCATTGCCGCGCATCATGGGGACGAGCCCTTCCGTTCGGTGGAAGCGGTTCTGATCGCCGCCGCGGACGCCATATCGGCGGCGCGCCCGGGAGCAAGACGGGAAACCCTGGAAGCCTATATCAAGAGGCTTGAAAAACTGGAAGAAATTGCCAACTCTTTTGAAGGCGTGGATAAATCCTATGCCATTCAAGCCGGCCGCGAGATTCGCATTATCGTCAAACCTGACAAAGTGGACGACGCCGGTTCTGCTATGATCGCCAGAGAGATTGTGCAGCAGATAGAAGGCAATATGGAGTATCCCGGACAGATCCGGGTCGTGGTGATCAGGGAGACCCGCGCTGTGGATCATGCGAAATAAGCAAAGATACGACAGCTTGATCCCCCTGTTTCAGCTTAGGACAAAGCGGAGTTGAAACAGGGTTTTTCTTTCGAAGGAGCTTAGCATATGCTTTCCATTCTCATGATCGGTGATATTGTCGGCAAACCGGGACGAAGGGTGCTCAGAGAGAAGCTCCCTTCCCTCATGAACCGGCTGAAGCCGGATATCGTCATTGCGAACGGCGAGAATGCCTCGGGCGGCAAAGGCATTACGGAATCTGCGGCGACAGAAATCTATGATCAGGGTGTGGATATCATTACGATGGGAAACCATACCTGGGATAACAAAGCAATCTTCGATTATCTTGACCGGAACCCAAGATTGATCAGACCTGCGAATTATCCGCCGGGTACGCCCGGCGAAGGCTGGATCATCCATGAAATCCGCCCCGGCCTAAGGCCGGTAGCTGTCGTTAACCTGATGGGCCGAATGTATCTGGATGCGATCGATTGCCCCTTTCGGACGGCGGACCAAGTCCTTGCGGAAATCAGAGAAAACGCCCCGGGAGACAAAGAACCTGTCGTAATCGTTGATTTTCACGCGGAAGCTACCTCTGAAAAGGAAACGATGGGCTTTTATCTGGCGGGAAAGACAGCCGCGGTAATCGGAACCCACACTCACGTCCAGACTGCGGACGAGCGGGTCTTGACGGGCGGCACTGCCTATATCACCGACGTTGGTATGACCGGGACGAGGGATTCCGTACTGGGCGTCAAGCCGGAAATCATNATCAGGCGNTTTATCACGCAAATGCCGGCCCGTTTCGAAGTGGCGGATGGTCCGGCGATGCTCTGCGGGGTATACGTCCGCATTGANGANCCAACGGGAAAAGCAATGGATATCACGCGGATCGCAGAGTTTGAGTAAAAGCTTCGGGACAGCGCCCGATAAGGGGAAGAAAGGATGTTGCGAAACTTGGATTCCCTGATTTTCGCCTTTCGTTACTTTACCAACCTGCCTCTGCCGGCGGACCTGAAATGGAATGAGAAAACCGCTGCCGCGGCCCTTGCCTGGCTTCCCTTCACAGGGCTGTCCATCGGCCTGTGTTTATCCGCCCTTGCCCTTTTTATGCAGAATACAGGTTTCCCCCAATCCCCCCTGCTCAAATCGATGCTCGTGATGGCCTTGGAGTTATGGCTGGGCGGTTCCCTGTTTATCAGCGGATTTTCCCGGGCCTGCGACGGACTCTTTTCCGGCCTGGGGCCCGGACGAAGCCTTGAGATAATGGAAGACAGCCATATCGGGGTGAAAGGCGCGCTTAGCCTCGCCCTCTCCCTGCTTGCGAAAGCCGCTCTTTTGTCGGAATTATCCCTCTATGGGGACTTTCTTTTTATTCTTCTTTTCTATCCCTGTTTAGCTCGCTGGGCAGCAAGCTTCACCGCCTGTCACTATCCGGTGGCAAAAGAAGAAGGAATGGCTTTCTTCTTTAAAATCGAACAAAAGCCCGTTTATATTTTGCTTGGCAGCGTCTTTTTGCTCTTGACGCTCATTGTTATGCCCCGATACTTTTATTTGGCGGTTCTGCTTTCTTTCCTTCTTCTTTTATTCTGCTGTTCGCTGGTTCAGTCCAGAATTGGCGGGCAAACGGACGATTCTTACGGTCTTGCCTCTGTCGTCGCGGAACTCTCTTTTTTACTTTTCTGCGCGGTATGCGGCGT
>WRNN01000148.1 GCA_009776595.1 Clostridiales bacterium | reverse complement strand
TCTTGTGGAAAATAAAATGTGAGGAGGGGTAACGAAATGGCTGAAAACCAGCAAACTGCCGCCCCGGGCGGATCAGCTGAAGAAACAGTCAGTATTAAACAAAGGCTGGCATGGGTCTGCGGCGTTTTTGCGATGATCATTCCCTTTAACCTTCCCAGCGGTTATCTCAATTTCTTCTGGACGGACGTCGTAAGGATCCCGGCGGGCATCGTGGGCACATTCCTGATGGTGAGCAAACTGTGGGACGCGCTGAACGATCCGATAGAGGGCATTATTATCGACCGTACTAAAGCAAAAGGGCATTCGCGATACGGACGCTGGATCTTTCCTGCCGGCCTGGCGTCGAATATACTTACGGTACTATGTTTTGTTACGCTGCCGGGCGAACCGGGGGCGCTGCAGTATATTTATTCCCTCGGTGTGTATTTCATCTTCCAGGTAGGCTACAGCTGCGTCGAGGTTCCCCATATCGCCATGATCAGTACCATGACGACGGATTACAAGCAGAGAGGCGTGCTCACCGCATGGAGAGAAACCACATCCGGCATTATGCTTACGATCGTAGCCCGCACCTTCCTGCCCCTGACGGTCATTCTTGGCGGAATGAACCTCAATCGCGGATATTTTCTGGCCGCCCTTTTCTTTGCGGTTATCACGGTGCCATTTTACTATATTTGCACGCACTATACACAGGAGCGCTATCTGCCTCCTCCGAAAGCCGAAGGAGAAAAAGAACCCTTCTTTGAGTCGCTCAAATGCCTAAAGGGGAACTGGCCGGCTATTTCCTTATTCTTTGCTCACTTAACCTGGGGTTTATCCGGCGCATTCCGCGGCGCCGCCGGCATGTACTTTTGGACTTATATAGGCGGCGATACGCTCTACACCGCGATCAATGCCACCTGGCGCTCCTTTGGCGGCATCATCTCCGCAGTATTTGTGGGGATCATGATGAAATACATTACCAGCAAACGTAACCTTGCTATCATGTCATGGGTGGTTTGCGCCGCGCTGTATGTGGGTATGTACTTTATGCCGGTGAATACCGACGGCGCCCGTCTCTTCTTCAACATTGTTTCCATGCTGCAAGGGATTGCGGGTTCCGTAGGCCGCGTCTGCCTCTTCTCAATGATGCCGGACTGCACAGAGTATACCATCACGAAGTATGGCTTGCGTTCCAGCGCGTTCATTGTCTCAATCGTCAATCTGGCTTTCAAATTCGGTTTGTCTTTCGGACAGGGCCTGTTCGGATGGATCCTCGGCAGCATGAATTATGCCCCGGGACCCAATCAGCCGTCGTCAATTATCTTGTATTTCAGGCTAACCATGAACATTATCCCTGCTGTGATCACCTTGTTGGGCGCCTTGGCTTTCCTGGGCTTCACACTGGATAAATCAACGCATGAAGCGGCGCTCAGAAAGATCGCGGAAGAAGGAAAATAATAGAAATACAAGATGAAAATGCTGAACATTAGGGATAGAAAAACGCTGAAAAATACTTTGTAAAAACATTTGACAAAAAGGATTGCCTGTGATAGATTTATCACTAATTGAATACCGATACCATAAAGGCTATGACGAAGACGGCCGGATCCTTCGCTTCCCAGAGAGTTGGCGGTTGCTGTAAGCCAACAGGCAGATGATCCCCATGACCCATCCCTTCTGAGCCGGAAGCCCGAAAGCGGTACGGCCGCAAGTAGACGCCTCCCGTGATTGCACGTTATAGCAAAGGGTTTGATAGAACCTGCAGAGCGGCGTTGGCGCGCAAGCGAAACGCAATTTGAGTGGTACCGCGAGTATCGTAAAGATACCCGTCTCAAAGGAAAAAACTTTGGGACGGGTTTTTTTCGTCCCGCAAAAGGAGGAAAGGGCAATGAACACACTTGCACCCGTGGAAAACAAAATCTCAGAAGTAGCCGCCCGTATCCGTGAGCTGAGGATGATCATGGGCTTCAGTCAGGAGGAGATCGCGGCAAAGACCGATGTATCTTTGGCGGAGTATCTGGATTTTGAAGCCGGCCGTACCGACTTTAACTTCACCTTCATCTACAAATGCTCTCAGGCTTTCGGCGTGGATATCACCGATCTCCTGGAAGGCAGGAGCGCCCGATTGAGCGCTTACACCGTCACCCGGGCGGGGCAGGGACAGCTTACGGTTAAGGAGGGCGGGATAGAGATCCGAAATCTGGCGCCTTCCTTCCGCAACAGGCTCGCCGAGCCGCATTGGGTATGCTATGCGTATGACCCGGAAGAGCAGGATCGTCAGATCGATTTGGTTACCCACAGCGGGCAGGAGTTTGACCTGATCCTCTCCGGTAAGCTGAAGGTCCAGATCGGCGAACACGCCGAAATCCTGGGCCCCGGGGACAGCATCTATTACGACAGCAGTATGCCCCACGGCATGATCGCCATAGAGGGGCAGGATTGCTCATTCTGCGCTGTGGTACTGCCGGGTGAGGAAACGGAGGCGCCGGAGCGCTTCCATATCGAAGCGAAGCGGCAGAAACCGCCTGTGGTTAAANTGGCGCCGCCTCTTTATGAAAAGTTCGTCGCTGTGCAAGAGGACGAAACGGGCGCCCTGCAGTCGCTGGAATTTATCCATCCGGAGCATTTTAACTTTGCTTTCGACGTGGTGGACGCCCTGGGAGAAAAAAGCCCGAACAAGCTGGCGATGCTCCATGTCAGCCAGAACTATGAGGAACGGCGCTTAACCTTCTCCGATATGTCCCGCGAGAGTTCGCGGGTCGCCAACTATTTCATGTCCCTGGGTATAAAGCGGGGCGACAGGGTTATGCTGGTACTCAAACGGCATTATCAATTCTGGTATGCGATCCTGGGATTGCATAAGCTGGGCGCCGTGGCCATCCCGGCGACCAACCTCCTGCTGGAGAGCGATTTTGATTATCGCTTCCGTGAAGCGGCAGTCGACGCCATCGTCTGTACGGCGGACGGCGATGTGGCGCGTCAGGCGGAATTGGCGATGGTGCATTCACCGGGCGTGGTCAATCGGATCCTCGTCGGGGGAAAGCGGGAGGGCTGGAGGGATTTCGACGAAGAGTATCCTATGTTCAGCGAACGTTTCGACCGGGCTGAGGACGCGCCGGCAGGCGACGATGTGATGCTGATGTTCTTCTCCTCAGGTACCACCGGTTATCCTAAGATCGCCGTACACAGCTACAAATATGCCTTAGGCCACTTTATCACCGCGAAATACTGGCATTGTGTGCGGGAGGACGGTATTCACTTTACGATCTCCGATACAGGCTGGGGCAAGGCGCTCTGGGGCAAGCTTTACGGGCAGTGGCTCTGCGAAGGGGCTATTTTTACTTACGATTTCGATCGCTTCGACGCGGACGACATTCTGAAGATGTTTGCCAAACACAAAATCACCACCTTCTGCGCGCCGCCGACGATGTATCGGATGTTCATCAAAGAAGATCTGACCAAATATGACCTTTCCTCCATTGAATATGCCACGACAGCCGGCGAGGCGCTGAACCCGGAAGTCTTTCATCAGTTCCGGAAAGCGACGGGGCTGACGATTATGGAAGGTTTCGGGCAAACCGAAACTACCCTGACCCTTGCGAATCTGCTTGGCAGTACGCCGAAGGTAGGATCCATGGGCAGGCCGGTGCCTACGTATCATGTGGATCTGGT
The DNA here is from genome assembly GCA_009776595.1 of Clostridiales bacterium. Classification (GTDB taxonomy): domain Bacteria; phylum Bacillota; class Peptococcia; order DRI-13; family UBA5745; genus WRMS01. The sequence continues at coordinate 1,358 of WRNN01000148.1, read as the reverse complement.
GGATACGGAGGGGAATCCGGTGAAAACAGGCGAAACGGGGGAGATCGTGATCCGCTCGGAGCCGGGAGAAGGCGTCTGCGGCTTATTCTATGAGTATTATCGGGATGAGGAGCGTACGACCGAGGTTTGGCATGACGGCATGTACCATACCGGAGATACGGCCTGGCGTGATGAAGACGGTTTCTACTGGTATGTAGGACGCACGGACGACCTGATTAAGTCCTCCGGATACCGGATCGGGCCTTTCGAAATCGAGAGCGTGATTATGGAGCTGCCTTATGTGCTGGAATGCGGGGTATCCGCGGAACCGGACGAACTGCGGGGGCAAGTGGTGAAGGCNAGCGTTGTCCTGGTGAAGGGCAAAGAGAAAAGCGAGGAGCTGAAGAAGGAGATTCAGGATTATGTGAAATCCAGAACCGCGCCCTACAAATATCCTCGCATTGTGGTATTTCGCGATGAATTGCCCAAGACCATCAGCGGGAAGATCATCCATAATATGCTATAATACTGAGCTTCGATTCCCTCAGGGCTGCCGCGCTTTACTTACGATTAAGTGCATACGATAAGAGCAGAGGTATAGCGCCGTACCTGACGGATGCTATACCTCTGCTTTGTACTACTTCCCGGTAGGTTTGATCAGGGACATCAGCATGGTCCAGCAGCGAATCCAAGTCTCCAGATCGATCCGGAGCGAGGTGTGATTCAAGGATGTCGAACTATGCGATACGTGGGCTAAAATGGTCACAAAAGCTTCGATATCAACAGGCTCAATTCTGCCCAGCTCCATCATACGTTCCAGCAGAAGCCGGGGAATCTGNTTGATTCTGTCCATCACCATGGCTTTGATCAGGTCTACGCTATTGGGGTCAACCAGGGCTTCCCTGGTGGCGATAAGATAGATCCGGTTCATGATCAATTGCAGTTCGGGGCTGGACCAGTCAAAGAGGGTACTGGCGATGACTTCATTCGGCGGGTCGGTCCCGGCTTTGCGAAGCAATTCGTCGATATCCGGGGCTGCCGCGTTCCATTGCATATCGTAAAACTGATAGATCGCGTCCAGGATTGCCTGCTTTGACTCAAAATGATTATAAATCGAGGATGCTTTGATTCCGACTTCCTCCGCGATGCTCCGCATGGACACTTCGTTGAATCCATACTGTGCGAATAAGTGAATGGATGTGAAGAGTATTTTTTCTTTTGTAGAATCATGTGCAGAAGTCTGTGTGGATTCGTTGAAAGAAAAGGCAGTTTCACTATCCATGCTACTCGCCTCACATTTGGTTTTCAAGCTGATGGAATACACCATCAGTATACCAAAACGAAGGCCAAAAGGCTATAGTTTATACGAGTTGAACACG
>WRNN01000147.1 GCA_009776595.1 Clostridiales bacterium | reverse complement strand
GGTGTAGGTGTAGGTGTAGGAGTAGGTGTAGGCACGGGTGTGGGTGCAAGCGTGGGAGTTGGTGTAGGTGTGGGCGTAGGAGTAGGCGTCGGTGCAATAGTAGGAGTAGGCGTAGGAGTAGGCGTCGGTGCAATAGTAGGTGTAGGCACGGGTGTGGGTGCAAGCGTGGGAGTTGGCGTAGGCGCTGGTGTAGGAGTAGATGTGGGCGCCGGCGTAGGTGTGGACGTGGGAGTTGGCGCCGGTGTAGGAGTAGGCGTAGGAGTAGGCACGGGTGTGGGTGCAAGCGTGGGAGTTGGCGTAGGCGTAGGTGTGGGCGTTGGAGTAGGCGTCGGTGCAATAGTAGGAGTAGGCGTAGGAGTAGGCGTCGGTGCAATAGTAGGTGTCGGAGTGGGAGTGGGAGTAGGCGCCGGCGTCGGAGTAGATGTGGGCGCCGGCGTAGGCGTCGGTGCAGGAGTAGGCGCCGGCGTGGCGCCGGGCTTACTCACGTAATCGGCAATTGCGTAAGCCGACCCTTCCGGCAATGTATCCATAAGCCTTCGTGAAGGGTCATTCAACATGCTTATAAAGAAGTCATAAGCCTTGTCGATGCCGGGATATCCGGCTTTTTTTCCCGCAATCAGCGCTATGCGAAGATCCAAGCCATAACCCCAATTCGGTAATGGCATTGGCGAACCATCCGGATTTAGCCAATTGTTCTCATATACTTCCTTCCATGTTTCGTAAAAGGCCGGGATAACGCCGGATGACCCGACTCTCGCGCCAATTTTAATCCAATAACCCGGCAAGTATTCCGGAGGGAAATCCGTTTCATCGATAGCCGGCTGGAATAAGCAGCGAAGCATCGAATCCCGCACGATGCCACCGAGTTCAGCATTTGCCTGAGTATCGGCCCTTTGTTCGATCGCGTGCTGCAGCGACCAGACCACATATGCGCCCATCCATGGAGCAGTTCGTATGTCTCCGCCTGATTCAAAGCTGAGTCCCATTCGCACGAAACCGAGGGGCGAATGGGTATTCTCCACGAGTTCGTCCATCCCCCGCAGGTTACTGGTAACGATTCTCTCAAAATAATCTTTATACGGGGCGCCGTCCGGCAAGTAATAAGCCGCATCGGCCAAGTCCCTGAGCCCCCATGCAATGCCGCGCATTTGATTACTCCAAAGCATGCCCTCCGCGCCGCCTCGCAGTATCGCCCCCGGCTCCGGATAGCCGGGATATGAAGACATTATTACATGGTTGGCGCGGAACATCATCTCGTCGCTGTAATATCTGTCACCGGTCACAAGGTAGGGGATGTATGCCAATGACGGAGCATGGCTGTTCTGAAAGAGGTTAATTGCGCCTCTAAAATTGTTCAGGGGCTTGTTGCCGGCGTCGGTGCGCGTATCGAGATAATAGTTCGGTTTTTCATCCAAGGTTACCAACTGCGATGGGTCGTCCTTCGCGAAATGCATCGACCATGAGCCGGCCAGATCCCCAAGGGACAAAGTCTGTTCACGCAGCTGTGGCGTCCGATGGACGACAAAGCGCGCTGCCCATCTCGGGTACGGGCCGAGTTCCGGTCGCCCTCCGCTTGCAGTCATTGCCACATACAAGGTGGAAAAACCCAGCGGATCCGCGCCTTCCCAGTCTCCGTATCCCAGCAAGGCAGCCGTGCCTAAGACAGTCGGCATGTACTCGGGGATTGCGTTGGCTTCAACGAAGGGCGTGAAATCAGTTCTCACGAATGCTTCCATGAAGCCGCCGACATCGATTTTTTTCCGCCACCTTGAACCGTATTGATGATAAAACACCGTTTCCCAGCTATCCCCGTCGATTGCCCCGCCATCCCCCCGCAGTGCTGGTACTTCGATAATGTGGCCGCCCCCGGGCGCTGCCGAATTATCGAAACCGTTTACGCAGCCTACAATGCCGCTGGCTGGTCCGCTAGTGATCCGGATATAGTTGCCGCTGACTATTTCATTATCCAAGCTATAGAAGGAATTCCCGGCTGCGCCGCCTATGTACGTAATGGGGTTCCTTCCCGGGCGGGACATATCATGGTGGTAAGCAACGGCGCCATTGACCACTATGTCTACCCCATAAACGACGCCGGTTGCCTCCGCTACGTCCCGGATGTTCTCCACGGCTGCATCAACAGCTCCTGTGCCGTCTTTGTAGATGCGGATGTCCCAAATGTTTGACAGGAATGGATGTTCGGCGCCATTATGTTTCGGGATGTCGCGGATCCGCCATTCCTTCACTAAAGGGCCGTCCAGCCACAGATCCGCGTCAACAGTTGCGGGCAAATCCGATGCGTAAAGCGTTGTTCCCTCGATATTCAGTTCCAACCTCGCCAGCGGGACGATGGGCGTAAAAGAACCCGCCGCCGCTACGCTTTCATATATATCATAGCTGCCAGGGTCATCTATGTAGGCTGTCAGTATGGCATACCGGATCGATTCGTCCGACCACCTGTTTTTTACATCAGTCTGCGTTGCCAAGCCGCCGACGATCAATCCTTCGTATGCCCGGCCTTTCGGCACGACGATTCCGAACGTCGCCCAGCCGCGACTCTCAAATGAGTATTCCGCGATGCCATCCTTCGCACCGATTCCCGCGACCGGTGTTAAGAAAATAAACGATGATAAAACCATGACACTCACGGACACTATCAATGCCAATCGTTTTGTATTCAAATCCCTCTCCTAACCCGGACAAACCGGAATTGAAATTGAAAACTATGACATCAATATATCAAAATGCTCGTACTCTTGCCACAAAAAGTTTTATATATTATCCACATATTCATTTTATTCTTTTATCAATAGTAAGTGGTATAGGAAATTTGTCCTAAAACGAACGAAGTTATTGTTTTCGGATACGAAAGCAGCAAAGCTTCCCATTCATGCAGAATCCGAATTCCCCGAATTTTCGGAAACAGAACTCCTGCAATTTAAGAGAATATCCGATGCCCGGAAAGCTGACAGACAAAAACAGACTGTTACGCTTCGATTATCTCCACAGGCACTTGAAAAAGCAAGATCACTTGGCAAAGGATAGACATCTGTGTTAAGCAGAATCCTTGAAAGAGCATTGGATGATCCCAACATCATAAAGAACAATCTTTAATTAACAGTAAAATTGTGCTCTAATTAACAGTAAAATTGTGCTCTAAAGGATATAGCCTTCCTTATTTTTTATATTTTACCAAGGCTCCAGAGGAAATTCATAATCTTTGGGTCGATGCGGAGCGCAGCGCTTGGTATGGAATAATATTTGCTAAAGTTCGAAAACTCCTTGTTTTGACCGGTGGAAAGCCAAAAATCACTGTCCAGCCGAAACAGCCGCTCCCTGGAACTGTTCTTTATTTCTATCCAATCGCAATACCAATCCCCCGAAGCAGTGTTACCGCTCATCCTCGCCGTGATCGCGCTGACTTTGGACAAATCCACGTTTTCCGGCATAATAAACGGATAAGTGTCCTCGTCCCCTTTTTCGAAGTCATTGTAGTTAGGTTTGTCGCAGAGCACCTCATATTTTTTTCCATTGCTGTAGCGGATGCCCAAATATACATTATTATCCGTTCCGGCGCCTTCGATACCCAAAAAGCCGGTGCTGGCCGTGCCTGTCTTTACAGTAATGTATCCCATGCGGGCAGCGGGGGTATAATTTGAGCTTTTAAACGAGAGTGTCCCGGAAGCGTTTTTAACGATTGCGTTCAGATTATCAGTTCCGATTAGGCAAAGCTTGCTCATAGTGAGGCATTGGCGGACGGCGTGGAATGTTTGCTTGTCTGAGCTGCTTTCTTTGCCATAGTTGCCGAAATCCGCGTCCAGCCTTTGGCTGACATTTCTTTCGGCGAATAACAAGCCGTTATCCAAATAAACTTTTGGGTCTTTGAATGCGCTCTCTATAGCTTTTATCGCTTCATCAAGCGTCGTATACAGCTCGCCGAGAGCCTCTTTCGCAATGGCGATAACTATTTCACGGAATAATTGCTTAAGAAAATCTTTTATCGGCCCTAATATATTGATGTCATCAAGGAATGATATGACCTGCCCCACAAAATCCGGAAAGCCAATCATGCTGATGAACTTGAGCATGAACCATTTTTCAAGGTTATCTATGACCTGTTTGAATTTATCGCTTCCGCTCCCGGAGAAAATTTCCGCCGTTTTCGCCCACTCCGACAGCCATGTCACAATGCCGGAGTCTACGTCTTCCTCCCAATTTTGCACATATTGAGTAACGCCCGGGAGGACGCCTATAGCGGTCTTAAGCAAGTCGTTATGGACATCATTCCTAAGAATAATATACTTGCTCAGCGGGTTTGTAAGATCGTCGCCCACATTCATTTGCTTCATAAGAAGATGCGCGTCGCTGCATGTAAATACATCGCGGATGAAATTGATTGGCGGATCGAGCTGCATAGACGCATTTGCTGGCACTCTTTGGTCCATATATTCTTCGACCAGGATGTGCTTGATCACGATTTTGGCTTTTGCCGGGTTTGTTGGTATATCCTTTATAAGGGGGAACCAGCCTCCGGCATAATGGTTCACATATGCATGACCGAACATATCCCCGGCGTAGTGAGACATGAAGCCCAGCGTGAAAGCAAGGTTCTTATCGCGTTCGGATGGCACGGACACAAGCAATCTTTTGAACATCAGGTCAAGCCATTTGCCCGAATTGTCAGGATGTATCACCCCCTGGCCCAGGAACAGGTCCGGATAAAAATCGGGCCCGACAGAACCGGCGCGGAATGCTCCCGGATTATTGATCACAGCGTTCCTGACTTCCGAGGGCGGCGTGCAGGCGCCCAACCCCGGCAAATTTAATTTGTTCGCGCGCATGTCGTCAATAAGCATATTAGCCATGTAAATATGAGTTTTATTTTTCATATGAGTTCCTTTCGTAATCAAATTTATTTATATGCGATTATGTATGGGCTGATGACAATCCGCCCGCGACGATGTCGGCTGCGTAACGGCTACGTAGTGCTGATGGCAGTCCACCTGCGATGCTGGCGGCTGCGTTG
>WRNN01000146.1 GCA_009776595.1 Clostridiales bacterium | reverse complement strand
CTGCCGCGGAGGATAAACTTGCTCCCCGGGTGGAGATATTTCCAGAAGGCTCTATCTTTTACCAGGATCAGGTCCCGTTCGCCCGGACCAGCCTCGATCGCTTCCGCCAGAAGTGTGGTGTCCGGATTGCCGGGTATGAAGACCGGCGTGTTTTTAGGATAGCCCAAACGGCCTATGGTAAACAGCTCTACCGGCAGCGGATAGCTTCCTGACGACGACGGATAATCATCGCCCGGGTTTTTCCCGCTGACACCCCTGTAGGTAAGGGTCAGCGCGTCGCCGGCGATGGCGGCCTGCAACCCTTCGAACAATTCCTCAAACTGCGCGACGAAATCTTTAAAGGGGACTGCGCCTTCTCCCGGCATTGCGGCGAAAAAGCCGGGCAGCAGATAGAGAAAATCAACCGAATTGACCGGGCGGGGGGTTATCGCCATAGAATATCACCTCTTTTCAGCTTACCTTGATGCCGGTTTCGTCTGCCGCGCCCGTGCCGCCTTTTCGAAGAGAAAAGAGGCCGCCTTCCGGCGCCGGCAGCATATCGACGGAAGCTTCATAGAAAGGTTGGCCGGCGCGCTTGATCATCAGGGACTTGACATAATCCACGCCTTCCACGCCTTCGATCAGGCCGTAGAGGTCGCCTTTGGTCAGCGCGCGCCCGAATTCCCAGCCGGCGCCGGAATCGCCGCCGGTCAGCGGGTCGATGAAGGCGGATATCCTATCCAGGATGTCCGCGGCGAGCCTGCTGCTGCTGATGGTGGAGTCTCTGCGCCGATGTATCTCCGCCGACACATCCACAGTAATCTGGGGCGCGTGATCGATCACATACCGCGCGCCCACAGGGCTGCGGCTGCGCAAAAAGCTATAGAGGCCCTGCAATTCTTCCCGGCGCTTCTTTTCCTCCCAGTTTGTGATACCGCTTTGTACCACGAGTATCCGGAGCGGCTCGTCATACGACAGGCAGGGCAAGACACAAACCCGCTGTACCGGCTTCGAACACACCTGTTTATCCAGAGAGCCTTTTTTCAGCACCAGGCCGATATCGGCGACGGTGATCGCCCGGTCTATCGCCGACAGCCTGGCCAGGCCTTGCCCGACGGCTTCCTCCGGCGGACGGCCGTGGACGGGCTCGATCCCGAGCAGGGACGCAAAATTCGTCCTTGCCTCCGGGGTTATGCGATTCTGCTGATACAGCGTCATATCGAAGAGATAGCAGAACAATTCATTGAGCGCCACTGCCGGATCCACGGGACCGATATCCGCGTAGGCGGGGAAATACCGCGCGATGAGGCTGTCTGTTTCTTTGATTAGTTGGCTGAAGTTTCTGTCGTCAATGTCCGGAATGGGTATCGGCATGGGTTGGCCTCCTATTTGGCGATTTGTATATGAATCCCGCCCGGTGTGCTGAGCTCGCGGTCGAACAGGTAGGCGGTATCCAGGAGCGGCTTGCTCCCTGCGATTTGAAAGTCCAGCCGGTGGGATTTCCCGTCCGGCAGCGCCAGGGATACGTTAAGCGGGCTTGGTAATTGGCCCGGGTTCGGACGAAAGCCGTGGAAACGAAGGGTCATGGACAGATCCTCATGATAGGTTACGTGGTTTTCATGATCCCACAGGAGCATGCCTTTGACCTTGTTCCGGGCGCAGGCGAGAATCGTACCGCCCGGAAGCAGCAGATCCCTGGAGGGGCGCAGGGCAGTGATTTCATAGCTGCCGTCGTCGTGGTTTTGCACGCCGGTTACAGGGATTTCGTCCGGATGGATCAGGGTGAGGTCGCATTCCGTATTAAAGCGGACGACAAAGCGATTGCCATGCTCCGGATCCTCGCTTTCAAAGTGATCCGAGCTGTGGACGGCGCTATGGCAGATAAAGTTCTCCATGTCCAGCATGTCTTCCGTAATCTCCTCATACCCGCGAAGAGGCTTTTTAAACAGTACTTCGCAGCCATCCTGAAAGACAAGCCTGCTGCCGGCCGGGAAATCAATACTCAAACCATTTTTAACAAACGTCGGGAACAAGTCCGGGTCATAGCTGATATAAATAAAACCGGATTCGGTCCAAACCGGCGAGGCGTATGGTACGTCCTTGTCTCCGCGGGTGGGGCAGATGATATGCAGCACGTCCCCTTCGCGGAAGCCCGTCACCCGGATGGTATGGGGCAGCAGGTCGGCGACGATAGGCTCGGCCAGCAGCCATTGGTCGAAGACAATACGGCTTTGAGGCAAGTATCGATTATAAACGGAAAGCAGGCTTCCCGCGGGATATAAGGTTTCGACACGGGCGTCGCCGGTCTGCAGCGTCAATTCCCGCTGGGTGGCAGCCGCCTGGATTTTCACGCTTGGCGCCAGGCTATAGGCAACCCCTTCTACAGATTCCAGCGCGGCGCAGATTTCGGAAAGGTAAACGTTGCGCCCGAAGGGCCAGCCGCCGCCGTCCAAGCCGCCCCGGCGCGGATGAAGGAAGGTTTGCAGATGTGCCGCTGCCCGGTCCCGTACGACGGAGCTTTCGAATGGATCCTTTGGGACGATTTCCGCGTCGATGTGGATCGTCACATAGCTTGGGCCTACGATGCCGAAACTGCCTGCAGGCGTCGATGCGGGCAGGCGCTGCTCCAGGTACTCGCGTATGCGGGCGGACATGGCGCCATCCGGCAGGGGCCGCAAATCCTCCGAAGCCGGGAGCAGCAGCAGGGTGAAGAGCTGCCCCTCGTCTCCCGGCAAGCAGCGGATGCGATCCAACGCGGCGCCGGCGACTTCCTTTACCAGCCATTCGATGTCCTCCGCCGTCACGCCCCTGCCTCTGTGCCGCAGGCTCATCGGCCCCCGGCTCAGCACGTCCCGGGTGCTCTCCGGATCGGCGCCTCCTGTGGAGGGGATCGGATTATAGACCTCTTCTATGCCGGACAGCGACCCGGGGAGTTTCGCGATGGCGCCTTCCGGCAGATTCCCTTGCGAACCGCCTCCATATCGATATTCCGCGGCGATATGCGAGCCGTTTAGCGGGGCCATGCCGCGGGATCCGTCGCCGAAAAGGATTTCGCCTGTGCTTCGGTCAAGGGTGTAGTGCCTGCTGTTTGGCAGGGAAGAGCCGAAGCTGTTCTGTTCCTTCCAGAGTACCCAATTCTCCTGCTCGAAGGTGAGCGGGTTTTGCCTTACTTCCATCTCTGTCTCCGCTAATTCGGCGGCGGAAGGCGTTTCATCCTCCCTTACCCAGATCCGCTGCCCGGTAAGGACGGGCGCGCCCCGCAGGTTGAAGCGCTGATCGGCGTTCCCGCTGGAAACACCCAGGTTTTCCCGGGTCACGGACACCGCTTGCTCGGCGGGGACGGCGTTAAGGTAGAGGCTGTTCAGCCTGACGCCGCTGTCCCGCGAAAGGCGGACCCAATAGCGCGGCGTATTATCAAACAAGGGCGTGCAGAGCGCTTCCGGCGGCGTCAAGAAACGGATCGGGCCGGAATAGCTGAATCCTGCCGTATCATCGTGTACATATAACCTGCGCCAGCCGTCGCCGGTCAGGCATTCCCATACGGCGCTTTTGCCCTGTGCCGGCGCGGTATAATTCGCCGCAGGCGCCGTGTCGGCATACAGGGAGACGGACCAGAATGGCTGCAGGATATCAAAACCCAGGTAGAACCCCGCGTCTTCCAGCGGTGGGCGCGGATCGCGGGCGTTTGTATAGAGATAGGCATATTGCCTCTGTATCACACAATGCGTGGAAAAGCTGATGCGGACGTCGAGGGAGCGTATCTTGGGATAGACGAACACGCCGGTGCCCGCCTCGTACTCAATGCGATTTCCCGCCCCGATGGTAAAGCGGATTTCCGAACCGAAGTCGTCCTCGGGGATCGAGGGCAGCATAGCCCGAAGCCAAACGCCTTCCTCGCCGCCGACTTTCCGGGGAAACGGGTTGGCGAGAGGAAAGGTCATCGCATAGGTGTGGTCAACAGGCTGATGGGCCGTATTTTCGATGATCACGGCTTGTATATCGTTATTCTCGATGAGGCGCCAGCCGTCAGGCGAGGAGTACGACCAGAGCAGGTCTTTCCAATGCAAGGTTTTTCCTGCCAGTCCGGATTTTCCCCTTTCGAGGGCGTCTTCGATGAGGCTGAGGGTCACGGCGATATTTTGCACTTCTTCCGAAAGGGCGCCGATGTGGATATAGAAGGAGTCCCCGGGCTTGGGACGGTCGCCAAAAGGTAATATATATCCTTCCGGTTCCAGTTTGGAATTCTGGTAGAACAGGTAAGCGGGCGGGCGCTTATTTTCTTCCAAAGACAACCGTGCGGAATCGATCTGTATCGTGTTCGCCTCGTTTTTGCTGTTGATGTCGTGGTCGGTGACAAGTTTCAAATAGTAGCCTCCGCCGTTTTCCCTCCCGCCGCCCAAGCCTGGAGAAGGCTTAAGGGACAGGGCTTTTCCTTCTCCGTCATAGAGCGTTAACGTTATCGACCGGTATTGTTCAAATGTCGCTATGCGATCAGCGGATAGCGAAAGTGCTTTCTCGCCCCCCTCTCCGTAATAGCGCCATTTGGCCGCGCCTGTTTTGAGTCTGCCAAGCAAAACCCGCTCGATCTGCCCGCCGCTGACATATTCGCTGAAGGTTAAGCTGAGCGTGGTTTTGGCGGGGTCTTCCACCTCCGGAATCTGCTCGCTGACAAAAAACAAGTCGTCAGGCAGAATATCTTCCCCGATAAAGGGGGTAAAGCCGCCCGCCGAACCGGATAAGCATTTGGTGTAATCCGCGTAACGGCGCCGCTCCGGCTCCAGCGTGTAGGCGCAGGTGATGGAGGAGGGCAGCACGCTGAGATCCGCCGTCGTTTCAAATATAGGGGAGGGGCCGCCGGAGGTCTTCGCTGTGATTTGGGTACGGGCAGGTACAAAGAAGGCGTCCGTATCCTTTTTCAAGCTGAACAGCAGAGGCGCTCGCGCCGGGACAGGCGGCAGGGGGCTGATATTCATCTCCTGCAGGAAAGCCAGCATTTGCTTCTCCGGTACCCGGTTTAAGCGCTCAATGACGATCTCCATGAGCCGGGCAAAGGTATGCTGCAGCATAACGCCCGGGTCGGCGCCGGCGTCCGGGCTATGCCCGGCTGTCCAGTCCGGCATGTAGCG
>WRNN01000145.1 GCA_009776595.1 Clostridiales bacterium | reverse complement strand
TCGCTTGATGCGGAAGTGAAAGGACCTGCCTCATCTGCTATCTTCATGATCCATAGTCTCCGGACTTATCACAGACCCAACTCGTTCTATCACAGACCCAACTCGTTCTACTACTCATGACATCAGACATTAGATAAAACGAAATTTTACACGATCCGGAACCTTACCTGGAAATCCATATGTCTTCCAGTCCGTTTTCGACCAGCATCTTGTTCAGCTCGCCGGTATGGGCGGACAATTCCCGCATAAACTGCAGATGCATCCCGACAGCGGTGGCGCCAAAACGGGCTTGCTCCGGCGCAAGAGGGGCAATCAGGGCTTCATCGGTCAGCGCTTCCAGCGCTTTTTTCCCATGGGCGACCGCTTCCTCAAAATACGGAAGGAACTTCTTTTTGTCCGGAAGCGTTGTGGCAGTGCCTTTCATCCAGTCTCCAAAAGGAAGCTTTGCGTTAAAATCCGGATTACTGAAATTTCCGGCGATGATGCCGTCAATGAATACGGCTAAATGGTAGGCGATGCGGCAGGGAATGTAGTACTCATCCCCNTGCGGCTGCAGCCATTTGTCTTCCGGAAAGGCCTCGACGATCCCNCGTATGGTGGCAAAAGCCTTATCGTATTTGTCCCTTACATCATTTGCTGCTACATTACTCATCATATCCTCCCTTTCTTTGCGCCTGATCTTTCCTCAAGCTCTTCAACGTTTGTTTCCTCTATTTTAACACTTTCGCGAGAATTTTTCATCTTACGCAAGTATCTTGTCTACAGGAAACCTTCCCATAAGCGACAGCTCAGTGCCGACTATGGTGGCGGCGGCACATTTGCCCGGCTACACGTCACATTTGTGTTCAACATCAGGCTTTCATATAAATTTAGCCTAACGGCTCAACGTCCTTCCGATGTATCGCCCACCGGCCTCCTTAAAGGACCTTCGCCTGGACCCCCTCCCGGGCGGTCCTACGGCTGCATTAGCAGCCAAGCCTGTGTTTCACGACTTCATGTTCCTACCGTAGCCTGGACAAACATACCGCCGCCACCTACTGAGTCGGCACTGAACTGTCGCTCACTTCAAGCCAAAGTACAGATAATAGGAGATTGGTTTGCCTTGNATATCCTGATAGACTTCTTCCACACGGCATTCGCGAAAAGAGGCCGACATGTCTTTATACAATCGATCATCCGCATTGCCCGACCATATGGCAAAAACGCCATTTTCCCGTAACACTTTCCTTACCCGCGTGAAAAAAGCCGGCGAATACGCGTATTCGTTTTTCTCATAGACCAGAAGCATCGGCCCATTATCGATATCCATGCAGATCACATGGTACTTTTTTTTCGTCTTGCGGACAAAGTGCACAAAATCATCCTGAATCAAGGCCACTCTCGGATCCGCCAGATACGCCCTGTTCCGGTCGATCAGATGCAGGTTCCATGTAAACACCACCGGATCGATCTCCACCACGTCGATGGAGGCCGGNNTGCTCCCGTTNTCGCAGGCCTCCCTGACAGAGAANCCCATGCCCAGGCCGCCGATCAGAATATCGCCCTGCCGGCAGCCTGCTATCTCTATCCCGCGGCGTACCAGCAGCCTTTCCGTTTCCGCGTTATTGGACGACATAAGAAAAACGCCGTTGACGACCATTTCATACTCGGTCACGCCGTTGATTTCCTGCGCCCAAAGCTGACGTTCCTGCCCTTCTTCGCCGGTTTCGGCGATCAGCTTTCGCTCCCCTGCCTGCATGCCTGTCCCCTTTGCCATCATCCGTTTGTCGCTTCCGCCGTTGCTTCCATTGATACTTCCGCTGATACTTCCGGAGGCGCGTTTGAAACCGTCTCTGTAACCGGGATTTCTGCGGCATCGGATATCAGCCTGTCTTCGCCGCCCCCGGATTCCGCGCCGTTCCCGGATTCCTCGCTATCCCCGGATTCTTCACCGACCGGTTCCTCCGCGCTCGCGTCTCCTGTCCCGGCGCCTTTTTCATCCGCCTCCTGCTGCGCCTTAGCTATTTTGGCTTGCTCCGCCAGATAGGCTCGATACTCCAATTCAGCCTCGCCGATTGGTAATCCTATTTCTTCTAAGAATGGTACATAATACCATCCTCCCAGGTACAGATCATTGACGCCGGGAAGTACGCGATTCTCCACTCCATTGTCCAGTATGGCGCCGCTATATTTAGCCAGGGCCAGGATTTCCTGCGGACTGATATTGGTTTGGATATAACTCATTGCCGTATCCACTATCGAAGGCAGTTTCAGTATGCGGGAGGGGTCCTGGAGCTTGCCCGCCAATTGGAGCAAAACCTCCTTTTGACGCTCCGAGCGGTCCATATCGGAGAGCCTTTCATCCCGATAGCGCATATATGCTAATGCGTCATAACCATTCAGATGCTGCCCGGATCCTTTCTGCAGATCGATATTCTCCAGCGGTTTATACATTCTCACCGGTACATCCACATCGATGCCGCCCAGCATATCCACCAACTCAATGACCCCTTGGAAATCCACAACGGCATACCGTTCTATATGCATCGATAACAGCTCTTCCACAGCTTTTACACTGCTTTCGCAGCCGTCAATTCCATAGACTTCATTGATTTTGCGCCATTTACCATCATAACGCACCCTGGTGTCCCTCGGAATGGACAGGACAGAGGCATGGTTGTTTTCGGAGTCGATATTCACCAGCAATATCGTATCCGTCCGGTCTCCTAATTCCGGCTCGCCTTCTCTGCTGTCCAGCCCGAGCAGGAGAATATCAAATTTGTCCAGTCCCGCGGTTACAGCCGGCGCCTCGGGACCGTCTTCCTCTTCAGGCGGAATGACTACCGGTTTTGGCAGAACTAAAAAGTATCTCTGCCAAATCATGACGCCCGCCGCAAGGACAGCAATGACAATCAGCGCAATGCACAAAACCTTTATCCAAACAGGCAGCCTCTTCTTTTTCAAAGCCGATGCGTTCACCGGATACCTCTTTCCGCGTTTGCCGAAGCTTCTTCCTCCGCACAGACAAAGACCCGCCCGTCGTCCGGCGGCAGGCGACAACTTATCCCTTTGCGTCATGTAGCGAAAGCGACGAATCGCCCTTTACTTTTTGTCCTTCCAGGCGTCTTCAAGGGAAGAGCGGGAACGGGTCAGGATCTTCAGCCAGTCTTCAACGGTTAATAGATTACCGATTTGGCTCAAGCCTCCAAATAAGCCCCTCACCTTCTCAGGGAATTCTTCTTCCACCACATCCAGCAAAGATGAGGTGTCCTGAATTACATCCTGCTTCCGCCTGTCTTCCTCACTCATAAATCCCCCTGTGTTTTAATTCGCCAAAACCTCGGTCCATACCCGGTCATAGATCTCCAGCGTGTCCGACAGATCCTCGAACACTTCCGAATTCTGAAGATCATCCATACCGGGATAAAACGCGATATCACCGGTGACGTCCTCCGGCAGCTGTTCCCGGACCGCGCCGATGGGGGAGGCATATTCGATATATTCGGCGTTCATAAGCCCCACCTCCGGCCGGCACAGGAAGTTAATAAACTGATGCGCCGCTTCCACGTTTTGTGCGGTTTTCGGGATCACCATAGAGTCGACCCAGATGTTGCTGCCCTCTTTCGGTATCACATAGGCCAGATCCTCGTTCTCTGTTATACAGGCGGCGGCGTCGCCGGACCAGGCTACCGTCATAGCGGCTTCCCCCGCGACCATTTTATCTTTCATCTCGTCGCCTACATAGGACAAGACCATGGGTTTTTGCTCCAGCAGCGCGTCCCTTGCCGCCAGTATCTCCCGTTCATTCTTCGTATTGAGGGAGTATCCCAGCCGCTTCAAGGTAATGCCGATCGAATCGCGCATGGAATTGAGCATGAAAATCTGTTTTGTATATTTGCCGTCCCACAGAATCTCCCAACTGTCCACCTCTTCGTCCACCATGGTTGTATTGTACAAAATGCCCACAGTCCCCCACATGTAAGGCACAGAGTATTCATTATCCTCGTCAAAAGGCAGGTTCTTATGCCTCTCTTCGATTCCCCCATAGTTGCTTATCTTCGACATATCAATAGGGATCAGCATATCTTCGTTAATCATCCGTTTGATCATATAATCCGATGGTATCGCGACGTCGTATTTGCCGGAGTTATTGGCAATCTTCACATACATGTCTTCATTCGTATCAAATTCTTCATATACCACCCGAATGTCGAACTCTTCTTCAAAATCTTTCAAAACCTGAGGGTCAATATAATCCCCCCAGTTAAACACGTTCAGCGTTTGCCGGCTGCTGCCGCAGCCTGAAGTGATCAGCAACAGGACCGCAAAACTGGCGCCAAGTATCACTTTGAAGAACTTTTTCACTATTGAATCCACTCCCCTCTGCCTGATTGTCCTCAGATGAACTGCGTTTATTCTACCATGTTCGTCACGCCCGTACAATTATTCATTACTATATGGGGCGCTGCCCCATGCCCCGTCGGGATTCGCGTGCACGCCGCTCATCCCTCCGCTCTCTACGTTCGCGGGGCGCCTCTAGATGCGCCGCTATATGAAACCCGAAGTATAGATTCCTTAGCGGGTTTCATATAGCTACAAAGCTTCACGGCTGCTTTTCCGCAGCCGCCTTTGGATCAAATACATCATCGCTGCCACAGCGATAAACAAAAGGGTAAGGACGGCATTGATTTTCGGGTTGATTCCCCGGCGGGACATGGAATATATGGAAATCGCCAGATTTGCGACGCCGTTTCCCGTAACAAAAAAGCTGACCACAAAATCATCCACCGACATCGTGAAAGCCAGCAGAAATCCGGTAAACACACCGGGCAAAATCTGGGGCAGAATGACTTTGATATAAGCGTCCCGCGGCGTGGCGCCCAGGTCAAGGGCAGCGTCAAATATCTGCGGATCCAGTTGGGCCAGCTTCGGGAGNACGGATATCACGCCGTAAGGCAGCCCGAAGGTGATATGGGCTACGATCAGGCTTGCCATACCCCGGGGAAAGGACATGGCGATAAACAGAATCATCATGGAGATACCGATAACGATATCCGGGTTAAGAATCGGCAAATAGGTTATGTTCATCACGAAGCTTTTCTTCCATCCCTTGAGCCTGTATATGCCTACGGCGGCGA
>WRNN01000144.1 GCA_009776595.1 Clostridiales bacterium | reverse complement strand
TACCGGATCGGGAATACACAGATGCGCAGCTTCGATATGTTTTGCTGCATGAACTGATCCATTATCACAGAAAAGATATTGCAATAAAGTGCTTGTCCGCTATCGCCTGTGCTGTCCATTGGTACAATCCGATAGCTTGGTTTGTCCGGCGCGAGATAGACCGCGCTTGTGAACTGGCGACAGACGCAGAGCTTATAGGCGACCTTGATCGCGACAGCAAGCAAATATATGGCGATACGCTGATCTATGTCGCAGCCGATTTCAAAATGCCGAAGACTATCTTCTCGACAACAATGTGCGAAGAAAAGAAGGCTCTCAAAGACAGACTTGGCGCGATAATGAAAAGCAAAAAGCACACGCGCCTTGCGATAATCATGTCTGTAGCTTTATTTGTTTTATCCGGCTGCGTTGCAATAGCGCTCGGCGCTGGACGCAGCGGAGAAAATTCTAATAGATTGATTCTTCCGGAAGCGGAAAACGTGCATTCCATGGCGATGAATCAATTTATCGAGCATACACCTGTGGGCGAGTTGGAAATAACAGATAGATAAAGCTAAGGCGCGGCATTTGCCACGCCCCTTGCCTTTGGAACTTTGCGACGAGTGTAAATCGCAAAGGTTGTATATGCTTCTCGCTCTGAGATTGTTGTGTGATTATTAGGTTGTTGACAAAGACGGAATGCAAAATTTCTCGGGCAATCCCCATTCACCTTTGAGAAAAAACGGCTCATCATTCATCTCTACTTTCTCCCAATGAGGATGAATACCAAGTCGTTCAGGGCAGAATCCAAACTCCACAAACTCAACACCGGAAAATGGCAACTCTGCTTTTATCTCATCAAATGAAACGACGTTTCGTGTAATGACATCAGCAAGAAATAGATTAATGCCATCTTGCATTGCAACAACTATAGCACCACAATCAGGCAGATAGTAAATTCCGTTTTTAAAAGTCATCAACAAATTAAAGATTTGTACAGATTGTGTATTCAAGCAATCAACCGTTTCTGAATAGATTCGTTTGCCATAAAGGGCTTGATGAATGAAACTGTCGTCTGAGCTATGCTTAATCGCCTTGTCCGATGCGTTATTGATTACTGCGGCAATCCTTGGGCGATACGTTTGCACATGACGAAACCCAAACCGCTGATAAAAATCTATCACACTTGGATTTGCGGATAAAAACGCCGGAGTTTCAGGATACAATGACAATACATGCTCTATCAAGTAACGCGAAAACCCTCTCTTACGCACATCTTCCTTCGTAGCTATTGCTCCAAATTGATGCGCCCGGATTTTTCTGCCACTCACTATCATGTCGGTTTTGAATATGCAAACATTCGATAACATAATACCATCTTGAATAATTGAATAGCTTTCGTAACGTTCATCCCATAGCATGCGTTCAAACCACGGTGCAAAAGAAAACCCAAACACTTCTTGAATGAGGTAATCAAACATCCTCTCATACGTTGGGTCATTATACTTGCACACAGTAATACTGTTTTCGTTCATGCTATGTCAGCCTCATTTTTAAGTCTATTGACATTGGAAATCGTTTTGCTTTCAGCGCAATGGCTTTATCATTATCTAAATGAATAACAAACGGAATGGCTTGTTCCGATAGCAATACCATGAATATATTACAGGAGAATTCTTATCACAGACCCAACTCGTTCTATACCCGTGACTTCAGTCGTGGAACAAGAACTCAGCAGTAGCTTGCAGCCAATCGGGCTTCGGCAGAAGCTTCACCCTCTTGGGCAAGCCTTGCATGGCTGCTGTTCGCCAAATCAAAGATTTGGACAGCAGTGCATAGGGTCTGCATGGACTCAGCAGGCGTTCAGCATGGGTCTGAATCCTCTGTAAAACGATGATTCGTTCAAGGGGAAACGTATATAGATAAAACTAAGACGCGGTATTTGCCGCGCCCTAGTCTCAGTTAGCGTTGTTCAGGTTTTCCACTTCCTCGCGGGTTAAACCTGTAATGTCCATAATATCATCGACGGTCATCTTTTTACGCAAAGCATTTTTTGCAATTTCTATAGCCTGTAGCTTTGCCGCCCACCTCTCCCGCGATGACTGGTCGCGCCGCGCCTTTTCCCGGCGTTCGTATAAATCACGGGCGCGTTCATCCGCTGACAGTTCACGCAACCTGACAACAGCCTGTGCGACTTGCGGATTTCTTTCAGCTATCATGTTCAATTCCTCCTCCGTGTCGGCAGCGATAAACTTTGCCCAATCATATAACTCCGTACCGTCTGCGTCCTCCGGCAGTTTCAATACCGATTTGAGGAAGCCAATCAGCGATTCAACATTCCTCTCGTCAGCGAAGAACAGTCGAAAGACCACGTCTGACCTAACGGGCAAAAACTCCCTATTACTCACACCAAAACACCCTGCTTTCTAACGAAAGTATACCATACCCGCAGACGGATTACAATGACGAATTGCCAAACGACAAACGCCGAAAGAGATGATAAATTGACTACTTATGGATATTGCCGCTTATAACTCATCTCTCGACCGAGACAATCCTTATGACACAAAACATGAAAAGGCCTTGACAAGCGCAGGGAGATTGCGGTACACTTCTCTAAACCGTTGAGACGGGAGTAAAGGCAGTTGCGCGCCATACAGAGAGTCCGGGCAGATGAGAGCCGGGCAGGAGAAGCGGGTTGTCAAATGGGCCGTTGAGGGCATGGTGAAAGGCTTCGCCGCCGAGTATCCCATGACGGGAAGGCATACGTCAGTTGCCGGGGATATGTTGGTATCCCGCAAAGCGCGCGAGCAATCGTGAAGCAGGGTGGCACCGCGGATAGCGTCTATTCGTCCCTGACAGAGTACAGCTTTGTCGGGGCTTTTTCATGCCCGGCAGACCACGATTAAGGAGGCCGCTATGATTAAAGAAGCCATTGTATCCCTCTCCAGGAGAGAAAANCTGCCCTACGAAACAGCGGAAACCGTTATGCATGAGATCATGACGGGAGAAGCGACGCCCGTCCAGATGAGCGCCTATCTCACAGCCTTAAGCCTGAAAGGCGAAACCATCGACGAAATCACCGCCTCTGCTTCCGGTATGCGAAAGCATTGCATCAGGCTGCTCCACGAGGTGGACGCCCTGGAGATCGTAGGTACGGGCGGCGACGGGGCCAACACCTTCAACATCTCTACCGCGGCAGCCATCATCACCGCCGCGGCAGGCGTATCCGTCGCAAAGCACGGCAACCGGGGCGCTTCGAGCCAATGCGGCGCGGCAGACGTGCTGGAAGCCCTGGGCGTCAATATCCATATCCCGCCGGAAAGAAGCACCGCCCTTCTCCACAACATAGGGATCTGCTTCCTGTTTGCGCAAAACTACCATATCGCCATGAAATATGTCGCGCCTGTCCGAAAGGAACTGGGTATCCGGACTGTCTTTAACATCCTCGGTCCGCTCACCAATCCGGCGGGCGCCAATATGGAACTCATGGGGGTGTATGACAAAGAATTGGTGGAACCCCTGGCAAAAGTGCTGATGAACCTGGGTGTGCAAAACGCGCTGGTCGTACACGGGCATGACGGCTTGGATGAGATATCCATGAGCGCGCCTACGACTTTGTGTGAAGTCAAGAACGGATGGCTTCGCAGCTACGAGATCACGCCGGAGCAATTCGGCTTTAAGCGCTGCAACAAGGAGGATCTGGCCGGCGGCGCGGCGGAGGAGAACGCGCGGATCCTCCGGGCCGTCCTGCGGGGGGAAAGAGGTGCGAAACGCGACGCCGCGGTGCTGAACGCCGCCGCCGCATTATACATCACCGGAACGTATGAAAGCATCCAGGACGCCGTCCGGGTCGCCGAAGACATGATCGACAGCGGAAAGGCGACAGCGAAGCTGGAGGAATTCATACAATACTCCAATGAGGAGGGCTTGGCAAGTTGACGATCCTGGACGAAATTGCCACATCCGCAAAAGCGCGGGTGGAGAGGGAGAAGAGAGAGGGCCTTCCGTCCCGGCATTTCCGGCCCCGCAGCGCCTTTCTGATGGAGGAAACACTGAGAAAGCCGGGCTTCCATTTCCTCTGTGAAGTCAAAAGGGCTTCCCCTTCCAAAGGGCTTATCGCCCCGAATTTTCCCTATCTCGCTATAGCGCGCGAGTATGAGGAAGCCGGCGCCGCGGCGATATCCGTTTTAACAGAGCCGGATTATTTTCAGGGCAGCGACAGCCATCTGGTCGAAATCCGCGGGATAACCGATCTTCCCTTGCTGCGGAAAGACTTCATCGTCGATCCCTTCCAAATCGAACAGGCAGCCTGTCTGGGCGCCGACGCCATCCTGCTGATCTGCGCCATCCTATCCCCGGCGGAACTGCGCGCCTATCGGGAAGAAGCGGACAGATTCGGGCTGTCCTGCCTGGTGGAAGCCCATGACGAAGAAGAGCTGCAAATGGCTCTCCGTGCGGGCGCCCGTATCGTCGGCGTCAACAACAGAGATCTGCGGACTTTTNCNGTTGATACGGGAAACAGCATNCGGCTGCGAAAGCTCGTGCCGGAAGATCTGCTCTTTGTATCCGAAAGCGGCATACACCGCGCGGAGGATGTGGAATTGCTGCNCCAAAACGGGATACGCNCCGCCCTGATCGGCGAAGCGCTTATGCGCGCGGCGGATAAAAAAGCGGCGCTGGCCGAACTGCGCGGCCGCCTATGAGCAAGGTCAAAATATGCGGTCTTCGCCGCTTCGAAGACGTCGCCCCCGTCAACAGCGCCTTCCCGGACTATATCGGCTTTGTCTTTGCGCCCAGCCGCCGCCGTATCGATGAACAAACCGCCTCCATGCTGAAAGAAAAGCTGGATCCCCGGATTCAAGCCGTGGGCGTCTTTGTCAATCAAGATGTAAAAAAAGCGGCAAGCTTAGTTCAACGTGGTATAATCGACCTGGTGCAGCTTCACGGCGATGAGGACGAAGCCTATATCCTTCGATTGAAAGAAAGCTGCGGATGCCCGGTGATCAAGTCGGTCAGCGTCGGAGAGACGCTGCCTCCCCTGCCCGAAAACGCGGATTATCTGCTCTTTGACGCGGCGTCGGACCAGCGGGGCGGCAGCGGCAGGACCTTTGACTGGGCGCTTCTGCGGCAGCTGCACAGCAG
>WRNN01000143.1 GCA_009776595.1 Clostridiales bacterium | reverse complement strand
TGGACTGTTCCACAGGCTGGGATTTGTATTTTCGGACGGAATACCTTTCTTTGGCCAATTCAGCGAATGTTAAGTTCTCCATAACCATGATCACTCCTTCTNTTTTATTTTCATAATATTCTGGCAATTGTTCCGGATGGACTGNTAATTATTATAAAACACAGTTGCGATGGGCGAATCACTTCCCAGAATCAGGGTGTTGTTCCCGTTTTTCAGGGAAACTTTAGCCGCGTCCAACGCCCGGACGAAGGAGTAGAAATCGGCTTTATCCGCATCGCCGTATGCCTGCGCAAGGATTTCCATATACTGCTGCTCCCCTTCGGCAATGATTTCCGCCGCCTGGGCTGTGGCGTTCGACACGAGGATATTGACCGTCTTATCCGTCTCGTTCCGGATCAGTCTCGCCTCTTCCTCCCCTTCGGCGGAGTTTTGGGCGGCGATATTATTTCGTTCCGCAATCATACGGTCATAGACGGCGTTTTTATTATCGTCCGGCAGATCCAGATGCTTGGTCTCAATGGACACCATCTCCAGGCCGTAAGACTCCAGCGCGTTGCCCAGATTCAGAAAGATCTGCCGGGCCAGGGTATCGCGCCCGCTGATGATATCGGATTGGCGCAGACGGCTGATTACATTCTTCAACGAGTTATAGGTATTGTTTCCCACAAAGGATTCCGCCTGGGTAAGGCTTCCTCCCGCGCGCCGGATATAGCTGATCGGGTCGACCACGCGCCAGAGGACAAAGCTGTCGGCCACCATGCTCATTTTATCCTGGGTGATGACGTCGGAGATGGGGATATCATAAAAACGAATGTCCTTCGGAACGATCTGCGTCGTTTGGATAAACGGCACTTTCAAGCTTACGCCCGGTTCCACGGTAATCCGTATCACTTCTCCGAATTGCTTCACCGCCATATATTGATTCGGGAGGGTGATCACCATGGATTGGGAGAGCAGAAACAGCACAATGATCAGCGACACAAGAAAAATAACCCGGCGAATGATCCCTTTCTGCATGAGTTTTGCCGCTTCCAGCGTCTCGCCGTCCGGCACTGTATTCGGCTCCATGCCGGGCATCCCGGTAAAGTTGCGAAAGTTTCTCATATTGAATCTGGCCATAATCCGTCCCTCCTATTCTCTCACGAAGCTTTCAAGCGGGAGTACCCTGCTGGTCGTTCCGTCCCCGTTATCGATTACAATCCGCAACTCCGGCAGGATCTCCTCCATCGCTTCGTAGAACATCCGCTGGCGTGTCATGACGGGATTCTTTCTGTATTCTTCATACATGGCGTTGAACACGGCCACCTGCGCCAAGGCTTCATTGATCCGTACCTGCTTTTTGGTCTCCGCTTCTTTTTGGATCGCGTCCACCTGCGCGCGGGCGGCGGGGAGCTGCTCGCTTTCATATTTGCGTGCCTCATTGATCCGCGTCTCTTTGCCTTGTCTGGCAGTCTCCACGTTTTTAAAGGCGTCTTTGACGATTTCCGTCGGCGGTTCGGAATCTTGTATCGTGATATTGATGAGCTGGATGCCGATATCGTCCACTTCCAGTCGATTGGAGAGTTTTTCCCGGATTTCCGCCTGGATTTCACTCTTCCCGGTGGTGATGACCTCATCTACCTCATGCAAGCCGATGGTGTCCCTGATATAAGACAGGGCCATATTCCTGAAGATGGCTTCCGGCTCGTTGGAAGCAAACAGATATCGCTCCGGATTGCTCACTTTGTACTCTAAAAAAAAGTCCACGTTCACAAAATTATAGTCGGAGGTAATCATTAAGGATTCGGAAGAAACCGAAATGTTNCTGGTGTCATAGCCGATATTCAATCCTCTGGCTGCCATGGATATTTTGTAAACTTCCTGAATGAAAGGGAGCTTAAAGTGAATCCCAGGCGATTCCACCACGCTTGCCCTTCCCAGCGTGATCACCACCGCCTGCTCCTGTTCCTCGATAACGTAGTAACCGTTGATCCCGATGACTGCCAAAATAAGCGCCAGAATTGCAGCGTTGAGCAGCCGGAAAACCCGTTTGACAGAATTGACTGTCATTACAACACCTCCTTCTATAATCTGCTGTGTAATTCTACCAATTTTCGCCCATAAGGGCAATATCCTTACTTCTGTTCTGTGCTTCCGTTCTACAATTACTTCCCGCGGGGCGACGCGCGCAGAATCGACTCCAGGGTTTCGGCGCCGTCGATGATATCTTTCAGAAAGGCGAGGGCTGCCGACATTTGCCTGTCGTCCTCATCCTCTTCATCATTTTCTACAATGTAATCCGGATCAATCCCCTCCCCGTCGATCGATCGCCCNGAGGGAAGGTAGTACCGGCCCTCCGTTACCCGGAGCCCGCTGCCTGTGGGAAGGTTGTACAGGCTCTGCACCGAGCCCTTGCCGTAAGACCGCGTGCCGACCAGTATGCCGGCCTGACGGTCCTGTACGGCGCCGGCCAGGATCTCGGAAGCGCTGGCGCTGCCCCCGTTAATCAATATCGCGTACGGAATACGGACCGGATCCGCATTCTTGATGGTAAATACCTGCTCGCTCTCGCGCATATTCAGCCGCATCAGCTCTCCGTCCGGCAGCAGCCGGCCGGCGATTTTGACTGTGGCGCCCACATCGCCGCCGCTATTGTACCGAAGGTCAATGACCATCGCCTGCGCGCCTTCTTCCAGCACCGTATCCAACAAATCGCTGAACATTTCCGCGGAATTGGCGGCAAAATAATCGATAAAGATATACGCGATCCGATAACCGGGCAGGTATTCATCTTTTAATATGCCTGCCTGTACCGTTTCAACGGGAACAGTGGAGCTGCGCATGACCCGGTATTCCTTTTCCGCTTCTCCCGCCCTGGCAATCAGAAGCCTGACGGCAGTGTCCGGTTCACCGCGGATCATGGCTACCGCCTCGTCCACGCTCAAGTCTTCCACAAGCGTGTCTTCGATGCGCAGGATGGCGTCTTCCACCCGCAGCCCCGCGCGGTCCGCGCCGGAATCCGGGCGTATCTCCCGGATGATCAGCCTGTCCTTCACTTCTTTTTCTCCGTTGACCGTAACCCCTATCGCGCCCGTTAAACCCTGGGCGGACATAGCGACCGCCCGGTTACGCTCCGGCGGCAGGAAATACGTATACGGGTCGTTCGCCGATCCGGCAATGCCGGCAATCGCGCCGTCCAGCATCCGTCCAATGGATAAAGGTTCCTGATAATCCCGTTTGACCAAAACCATAACCTGAAGAAAATCTGACCATTCCCGGGGATACATTAAATAGAGTACGCCCAGGATAATGGTTACCAGGACACAAAAGCCCAGGCCAATCGCGCGCAGGCGCTTCATTGCATCCTTAAGTCGTTGATTCACGCATGCCCCTCCGTTTCAGCGGGCTTCTTATTTCGGGCTTACGAAGTATTGTCCGTTGTGCAGGGGGTCGACCGTCGCTCCGTTGATCATAATCTGGAAATGCAAGTGGTTGCCTGTGCTCAAGCCGGTGGTCCCTACGCCCCCGACCTTATCCCCCTTGTAAACCATGGCGCCCTGGGAGACGTTGATCGAGTTCAGATGGGAATACTGCGTGGCTACGCCGCCGCCGTGATCGATGATCACGGTTTTGCCGAAACCGCCATAGGTCGTCGCCATGATTACTCTGCCGGAATCGGCGGCGATCACCTTTGCTTCGCGCGGCGCGCCGATATCGATGCCGGTGTGGAAACGGTTCACTTTATAAATCGGATGGAACCGGTATCCGTATTCGGAAGTGATTCGCGTATTCCCCGGCGTCGGCCATGCCAGCGTGCCGCTGCCCATATAGGCTTCTTTGTATTTCGATTGGATGTCCGCTACAAATTTTTCCAGCTGTTTGGACAGCGCGTTGAGTTCATCTTCCGCTTCCCTGGTCAGCGCCAGGTCTGCCTGCAGTTCCCGGGACAAGCGGTTCTGTGTGCTCCATTGCCTGTTCAGCTCGGCGCTTTTATCTTCGCGAACAATTTTTTCCGCTTCCAGGCCGGACCGGATCTCTTCCAGGGCCGCCTTTTGCGCTTCCAGCTCCGCCTTTGCCTCTCTCAGTTCTGTCAGCAGAACGATATCGTTCTCCACGACCCGCTGCATCAGGTCGTAGCGGGTGAGGAAATCCGTGATGCTGGCGGAGTCGAAAAGCACATCCAGCACGCTCATGTCCCCATCCCGATAGATTTGGTTCAGGCGTTCATCAAAGTACAAATTCCGGAGATTGACTTCTTCCGTCTTGATTTCGATATCGCTGCTGAGGACTTCGATTTGCGCTTCCTTGTCTGCGATCTGCGCGTCCAGGTCTTTCATTTCCTTTTCCAGGACGCCGATCTGGCCGGACAGTACTTTCATTTCCCCCAGGACCGTCTTCTGCTCGGAAGCGATGCGCTGCTGGTCTTTCGCCAATTCTTCAACCTTTTTGTCGATTTCTTCCTGCTGCTGCCTGGCCCGCTCAATGGCAAGCCTGTCTTCCTCGGTCATGGCGGACGACGCAACCGAAAGAATGGGATATACGACAAGGGCAATCCCTACCAAACAGGCAATCAGAACGACCATTCGTTTATGCATACGAACCTCCCTGCTCCATTATACCCGTAAATACCGGATTACGCTGAGAAAACTTCCGATCAGCCCGAGAAGGCCGCCATAAGCCAATATATTGAGTCCCATGTTGATCAGGATCTCCATATCCGACAGAAGGGGGATAAAGTACAAATTTTCCGTTAAATACTTTGCCAGCTCCAGATAACCATAATATAATATCCCGCAAGCCATGACCGAGCCAAAGACGCCGATAAACAGGCCCTCCACCAGGAAAGGCCAGCGGATATACCAGTTGGTGGCGCCCACCAGCCGCATGATGGTGATTTCTTCACGGCGGGAGTACACCGTCAGCCGGATGGAGGTGGAGATCAGAAATATAGCCGCCACGCTGATGCCCAGCAGGCCGAGCAAACCGGCCCGGCGCACCCAGTCGGCTGTCTGAAGTAAACGCTCCACCATACCCTTCCCGTAACGGACCATTTCGATGCCCGTCGTATTCTCCAGCCTCATGGCCAGGCCAGGTACCAGATCGGGATCCGTGGCTTTCACTTTGATCAGATCCGGCAGCGGGTTATACGAGCCA
>WRNN01000142.1 GCA_009776595.1 Clostridiales bacterium | reverse complement strand
TGACTTACGAAGATGGTACCGTAGTAGTGGGGACATTGGAAGTGTTCACGGATGGAGAGTATATGACAATAATCCTGGACACTTCAAAAAATGATATGTGGGCAGAGTTGTTTGTGCGTTGGAGGATAACTAGGGGGACAGAAGATTCCGCATTTTTCTATTTTGAGAATGGGTATTGCGAATACGAAAGCTACTCCTCGAAAGTTTCCACGAAAGAGCAAATCAAAGGAATACCTGTATATTCTCTTCCTTTACATTCTCCTTATGAGCCTTCACGTACAGGTGCAACAAGAGCGATAACTGAACTCTTTACTATTACTGTGGTGCAAAATGATATCCCACCCACACCTTGGTTTGAAGGTTATACAATTTACACCGATGATTTTTTTCTCACCGCCAATATCTGGCCGATACCTCCAGCGCAATCCACCTCGTCAACCGTTGCCGATAAATCAGACCCTGTTCCCTCTGTGTTGCCGCCCGCTGTTGACGGAATCAAAGTAATCCTCAACGGAAAAGCACTCGTTTTCGACGTGCCGCCGCAGATTGTCAACGGCAGGACGCTTGTACCTCTCCGCGGCATATTCGAAGAAATGGGCGCAGCTATCGAATACGACGGCGCCACGCAGACCGTCACCGCTACAAAAGATGGTACGGTAGTCATCCTGACCATTGGCGATACTTCGCCTGCGATAAACGGCGCTGTCGTGCCAATTGACCAGCCGGGCATCATCGTAGATGGCAGGACGCTTGCCCCGTTGCGCTTTGTAGCGGAAGCCTTTGGCGGTTCTGTCGAATGGAACGGCGATACCCAAACGGCAACCATAACGAAATAAAGCCATACAGACCTCGGGCCAGGCTGGCCCGAAGTGACCCATATAAAGCCAACAAAAAAAGCGGAGATAATCTTCGCTTTCTTTGTACCATCTGTTCGCTGTCTATCTCTTGATCTTGCGGTTGCTTCCCTACGAAACTTGTGCTTTCAGTCGTGGGATGAAACGAAACTCCACGCATAACTATGTTGTATCTTGCGTTATAGTTGAGTTCATACCTTTAGGTGAAAGAACTCATCTAACGTTCAGCATGGGTCTGTATCCTGTGCTGAACGAAGATTCGTTCAACGGTCTTTCGCTTCTCTTGGTATCCCCATTATGATACGAAATGGAGAAAAAATATACCCATTTCATCAATTAAGTATTTTCATGATATGATAGAAGCAGACGGCGGGCGGCATGTTTGCCCGGGCTAAGGCAGGAACAGGAAATCGCGATACACAGGCTTGAAAGGTTGCGCTATGATCACGCTGCAAAATATATGTAAGACCTTCCGCGTCGCGAAACGCCAGGCAGGCTTCGGTCATGCCGTAAAAGCCCTTTTTTCGCGGGAATACGAACTTGTCCATGCCTTGCAGGACGTCAGTTTCCGTATATACGACGGGGAAATGGTGGGCTATATCGGTCCAAACGGGGCGGGGAAGAGCACGACCATCAAAATTATGTGCGGCATCCTTACGCCGGACAGCGGCGTATGTGACGTCGACGGCCGGACGCCCTGGCGCGAGCGTGTCGCGCATGTACGTGAAATCGGCGTTGTATTTGGCCAGCGAAGCCAGCTTTGGTGGGATGTGCCCATTATCGACAGTTTTGAGTTGATACGTGATATTTATAAAGTAGAAAACCGGTTATTTCAAAATACGCTGGATGAATTGGCTGCGCTTCTTGATTTGGGCGAGATTCTCAAAACGCCGGCAAGAAGCCTGAGCCACGGTCAGCGGATGCGCTGTGAAATCGCCGCGTCGCTTTTGCATCAGCCCAAGACGCTCTTTCTTGACGAGCCGACCATCGGCCTTGACGCCACAGCCAAGATTGCCTTTCGGCAATTCATCAAAAAGCTCAACGCGGAGCACGGCACGACAGTGATCCTGACCACCCATGATATGCAGGACATCGAGGCGCTGACCGGGCGGATTTTGCTCATTGGCAATGGCAGGATATTACTCGACGGAAGCCTTGCCGATCTGAAGAAACATGCGTCAGAAAGCAAAACACTGATCGTGGAATATGTCGGCGCCATGCCTGCGCTCTGCGACGGCATGACGCTCTCCGAGGCGAAAGAAGGCCGGATTGTCGTTACTGTCGACCCGTCAGCGCTGTCGGTATCCGACGCGATCATTCGCCTTGCCGCGCAAACAGAGCTGCTGGATGTGTCTGTCTCCGGCGCCTCTTCCGAGGAAATGGTCGCCGCATTGTATAAGGAGTATCGCATATGAAAAAGTATCGGGCTTTGTTTCGTATCCGCTTCATCAACGCGCTGCAATACCGCGCGGCGGCCGTAGCGGGCATGACGACACAATTCGCCTGGGGCTTCATGGAAATCTTCGCCTTCGCCGCCTTTTACCGCGTCAGCCGGGCCGCTTTTCCCATGACCTTTTCGCAAACGGTTTCGTATATTTGGATGCAACAGGCTTTCCTGGCGCTGTTTATGATGTGGTTTTGGGAAAACGATATCGCCGACGCCGTGGTCAGCGGCGGCATTGCTTATGAAATGGTCCGACCATTGGATCTCTATAGCCGCTGGTTTTGCCAGGTCGCCGCCAATCGATTGGCGCGGGCTTTATTGCGCTGCGCGCCGATTTTGATCGTCGCCTTCCTTGTGCCGGAGCCGTATCGAATGTCGCTGCCGCCCGATTTAACCCAACTCTTTCTCTTTCTCCTGTCAACGGCGCTGTCGCTGGGCGTGGTGGTGTCTTTTTCCTTGCTGATCTACATTTCCTTATTCTATATGCTGTCGCCGATGGGCGTAAGAATCATCGTCGCTGTCTTTTCCGATTTTCTCGCGGGGGCGATTGTACCGCTGCCTTTTTTTCCGGAATCCCTGCGCGCCCTTGTCGAGATGCTGCCTTTCGCAGCCATGCAAAACATGCCCCTGCGCATCTATAGCGGCAATATCGCGGGGGCGGACGCGTGGCAGGGTATCGCGCTGCAGTTGTTCTGGCTCGCCGCGCTGCTGCTGGCCGGGCGCTTCGCCATGGACAGGGCGCTGAAAAAAGTCATTGTGCAGGGAGGATGACCATGCGGCTTTACCTGAAGTTCTTCAGCCTGCATTTGAAAAGCCAAATGCAATACAAGACTTCCTTTTTCCTGACCGCCCTCGGGCAATTCCTGGGTGCGTTCACCTCGTTTCTCGGTATTTATTTTATGTTTATGCGCTTTCATACCCTCGAGGATTTCAGTTTCGGACAGGCGCTTTTGTGTTTCGCCGTAATCCTGATGGCTTACACGATGGCGGAAATGCTTGGCCGCGGCTTTGACCTGTTCCCGCAGATGCTCGGGAACGGCGAGTTTGACCGGGCGCTCGTCAGGCCGATGAATATCGTCTTCCAAGTCCTCGCGGCTAAAATGGATTTTTCAAGATTTGGCAGGCTGATGCAAGCGATTCTCGTATTCTGTTATGCGATCCCCAACAGCGGCGTGGTGTGGACGGGAGACAAGATCCTCACGCTTTGCTTAATGGTCACTTGCGGAAGCCTTGTATTCTTCGGATTATTCCTGGTCTATGCCGCGTTCTCCTTCTTCACTGTCGAAGGCCTGGAATTTATGAATGTATTTACAGACGGCGGGCGGGAGTTTGGCCGTTACCCCTTTTCGGTATATGGAAAAAATATTCTGCGCTTTCTCACTTTTGTGATTCCCTTAGCGCTTTTTCAATACTATCCGCTGCTGTATTTGCTGGACAGGGAGCAAAGCGTACTTTATATGCTTCTCCCTTTGGTCGCCTTGCTGTTTTTGTTGCCCTGTTATGCTTTTTTTCGCCTGGGGCTGCGGCGGTATAAATCGACGGGCTCATGAGCGCCGCGAGAAGGGATTTTTGAAGAATGGCGAAAACAATTGAGGTTCAAAACGTCTATTTGCAATACCCGGGCGCAAAGCAGGATACCATAAAAGGGATCAGCTTTGATGTGGAGCGGGGCGAGATCTTTGGATTCCTCGGTCCCTCCGGCGCGGGAAAAAGTACGCTGCAAAAGATTTTAACCGGCGTGCTTCGCCAGTATCGCGGNAACGTGCAGGTNCAGGGACTCGAAGTGAAGAACAGGACAAGCGCGTTCTATGAGAATATCGGCGTGGATTTCGANTTTCCCAACTTCTACGGGAAATTCAGCGCGCTGGAGAATCTGAGGTTTTTCGCTTCNTTGTACGCGGCAAAGACNGCCGATCCGATGCCGCTGCTGGAAAGAGTGGGTTTACACCTCGACGCCGATAAAAAAGTCGGCGACTATTCCAAAGGAATGAAAATGCGGCTTGGTTTTGTCCGCTGCCTGCTGCACGATCCGGAATTGCTGTTTCTGGACGAGCCGACAAGCGGTCTTGATCCTGCCGGCGCGAGAACGCTGAAGGATATGATTACCGAGCAAAAAAGCAGGGGAAAGACGATTCTCCTGACTACCCATAACATGCACGACGCGGAAGAACTCTGCGACCGTGTAGCCTTTATCGTGGACGGCAAACTCGCGGCCTGCGACACGCCGCGTTCACTACGGCAAAGCAGCGCGGACACCAAAGTCGAGTTCTGCTATACCGCGAACGGACGCGAAGTGCGGAGCGACTGCCTGCTTTCGGCGCTTGGCGCGTCAGAAGCGTTTCGGTTCGCCCTAAACGCGGGTACGCTGACCAGCATTCATTCCAAAGAGCAGAGCTTGGAAGACGTCTTTCTCGCGATCACGGGGAGGGGCCTGCAATGAGGTTTCTCCTTACGCTCATCAAAGATATCCGCTATCAAATGAAGTATGGCTTCTACCTGCTCTATGCGTTNATCAGCGCGATCTATATTGCCCTGCTATTCATCCTCCCTNCCGAATATAAAAGAANGGCGGCGTCTGTCCTTATCNTGAGCGACCCGTCGATGCTTGGCGTATTCTTTATCGGCGGAATCTGGCTTCTCGAAANAAGCGAAGGCCTGCTTAGCTTNTGGGGCATTACCCCTCTGCTTCCGATAGAGTACATCCTGTCAAAAGCGCTATCGCTGTCGCTTATCTCCACACTGTCGGCCGTCTTGATCGTTCTGCTTGCGTTTCAAGGATCCTGTCATTATTTTCTGTTAACCGCCGGCGTATTCACAGGTTCTATGGTATTTACGCTCA
>WRNN01000141.1 GCA_009776595.1 Clostridiales bacterium | reverse complement strand
GACCCCACGGCCACAACCCGACCGCCTCTATCTCCGCCTTCCGGTCCCAGATCGATACAGTAATCNGCNGTTTTGATCACGTCCAGGTTATGTTCGATGACCAGCACCGTATCCCCGTTATTGACCAGGCGGTGCAGAACCGCCAGCAGTTTGGCGATGTCGTCGGTATGCAAGCCGGTGGTGGGCTCGTCCAGGATATAGAAAGTTTTTCCCGTGGAGCGCTTGGACAGTTCGGTAGAAAGCTTCACCCGCTGCGCCTCGCCGCCGGAAAGGGTTGTCGCCGGCTGCCCCAGGCGGATATAGCCCAGCCCCACATCCTGTATCGTTTTCAGCTTGCGGAAGATCTGGGGATGATTGAGGAAAAACTCAGCCGCTTCATCTACCGTCATATCCAGGACGTCGGCAATGGACTTCCCCTTATAATGGATCTCCAGCGTTTCCCGATTATAGCGCTTCCCCTTGCACACCTCGCAGGGGACATAGACGTCGGGCAAAAAGTGCATCTCGATCTTGAGTATCCCGTCGCCGGCGCAGGCTTCGCAGCGGCCGCCCTTCACGTTGAAACTGAAACGGCCGGGCTGATAACCCCGGATTTTGGATTCCGGCACGCTGGCATACACCTTCCGGATATCGTCAAAGACGCCGGTGTAGGTTGCCGGATTGGAGCGGGGCGTGCGGCCGATAGGGGACTGGTCAATATTGATCACCTTGTCCAGATACTCCTCGCCCCGTATCACATTGTGATCCCCGGCCCTGGTTTTCGCCCGGTTCAGGTCGGCCGCCAGCTTATTGTAGATAATTTCGTTAACCAGGGAGCTTTTGCCGCTGCCGGAGACGCCGGTCACGCAGTTAAAGACCCCCAAGGGTATGCTTACGGTAATATCTTGCAAGTTGTTTTCCCTAGCGCCTTCGACGGTCAGCCAATTGCCGTTGGGCGCCCGGCGGACGCTTGGCATGGCGATGGCTTTGGCCCCTTTCAGGTATTGGCCCGTGACGGATTCCTCGCAGGCCATGATCTGCTCCAGACTGCCGGCGCAGACGATTCTGCCGCCGTGGACGCCCGCCCCGGGCCCGATATCCAGAATATGGTCCGCTGACCGGATGGTTTCTTCGTCATGCTCCACGACCAGCACGGTATTGCCGATATCCCGCAGGGACTTCAGCGTCCCGATGAGGCGGGCGTTATCCCGCTGATGCAGGCCGATGGAAGGTTCGTCCAGAATATACAGTACGCCCATGAGGCTGGAGCCGATCTGTGTCGCCAGCCGTATCCGCTGGGCTTCTCCGCCGGAAAGGGTTCCGGCAGCCCGGTGCAGCGTCACATAATCCAGCCCGACATTGTTCAGGAAACCCAGACGGGCGACGATTTCTTTCAGGATCTGGCGGCCGATGAGAAGCTGGCGCTCCGTCAGCTTCAGTAGCGCGAAGAAGTCCAGCGCCTGACTGATCGATAGCCGGGTCAGCTCGTCAATATTCCTGTCGCCTACATAGACGGACAGGGATTCCGGCTTGAGACGGCGGCCTTCACAATCCGGACAGGTCTGGGAAGTCATATATTGTTCCGTTTCTCCGCGGGAATAATCGGACTGGGATTCCCGGTAGCGGCGCTGGAGCATGTTGACCAGGCCTTCATATTGGCTTTGGTAAGTCCGGCGCTGCCCCATGGCGTTCGTGTAGTGAAATGTGATGTTTTCCCTGCCGGCGCCCCGGAGGATGATATGCTGGTGTTCGGGGGAAGGTCGCCGAAGGGCGTATCCATATTAATGCCGAAGTGCCGGCAGGTCGCGCCCAGGATACCCATGAACCAGTTGGAAATGCCCTTGATCCAGGGATCGATGGCGTTTCCGTTCAGGGATCTGCTTTTGTCCGGGATGACCAGATCCGGATCTACTTCCAGCTTAAAGCCCAGGCCGTCGCAGGTGGGGCAGGCGCCGAAGGGATTGTTGAAGGAGAACATCCTGGGCGCAGGCTCTTCAAAGCTGATGCCGCAGTCGACGCAGGCGAAGTCCTGCGAGAATACCCGCTCGAACTCGCCGGGGGGCAAGGGCCGTGCCGGTTCAGGCGCCTCGTCTTCGTCTTCCTCCTCCTCTGCCGCCGCATCCGGGTCTTCCTCCAGCGAAGCAAGAAAGGCTTCCTCCGGAGTTAAGGAGGGGGAAGGCTCCTCCGCAAAGGCGATTTCTCCCGGCAGGACAGCCGCAGCTTTTGCCGCTGTTTTTTTTCTCCCGGCCGCTGCCGCAGCGGGCGTGGCAGTCGCCGCAAACGCCGCTGTGATCCCGGCGGCGTCCACTCCCGCCGGAAGCTGACAGTATACCAGCGCCATGCTCCCCGAAAGGGCCATGGCGGACTCCAGAGAGCCAGCCAGCCGTTTGCCGGAATCCGGGCGCAGGATGATCCTGTCGACGACAACCTCGATCGTATGCTTCCTGTTTTTCTCAAGGGCGATTTCTTCCGACGTCTCCCGCATGAGGCCGTCCACCCGGAGCCGGACGTAGCCTTCCCGGCGGATGTCCTCCAGGACCTTCACATGCTCGCCTTTTTTGCCCCGGATCAGGGGCGCCAAAATCTGCAGTCTGCTGCCTTCCGGCCAGGTAAGGATCTGATCCACGATTTGTTCGATCGTCTGCCGCTCGACCGGTTTGCCGCATTTCCAGCAGCGGACTTGCCCGATCCGGGCATACAGCAGGCGAAGATAATCATAAATTTCGGTGACCGTTCCCACCGTCGAGCGGGGGTTCCGGCTGGTGGTTCTCTGATCGATGGAAATAGCCGGGGACAGCCCTTCGATATAGTCCACATCAGGCTTGTCCATCTGGCCGAGAAACTGCCGGGCATAGGAGGAGAGAGATTCCACGTAACGCCGCTGGCCCTCCGCGTAGATTGTATCGAAGGCCAAAGAACTCTTGCCGCTGCCGGACAGGCCGGTGATCACGACCAGCTTATCCCGCGGGATATCCACGTCGATGTTTTTTAAATTATGGGAGCGGGCCCCCCGGATCACAATTTGATCATTTGCCATGCCTAAGCTTCCTTTCCGATGGATGCAGTCCCATTCTACCACATTTTCATGTTTATTTATTTGCAACTTTAGACGGTAAGGGACTATAATGGCTTATATCAACCCGGAAGGACCTGATGCTTTGGAAGGTCTGCACGAAAGCCTTACGGAAAGCATGCCGGAAAGCCTGCCTGAAAGCCTTACGGAAAGCATGCCGGAAAGCCTGCCGGATATTCCGGATAAGAAACAGATGTGGCAGGATATCCTCAGCCTATCGTGGCCCAGCGCCATCGAGCTGACCTTGGCTTCCCTGATCGGTATCATCACTATGGCGATGGTTTCGCCCCTCGGCAAAGAAGTAGTCAGCGCCGTGGGGATTACGACGCAGCCCATCATGATTCCGCAGGTAGTTTTGCAGGCGTTCACGGTAGGCGGAACGGCGCTGGTCGCCCGTTCTCTGGGGCAGGAGAACAGAAACGCCGCGGTACACGCCAGCGAACAGACCATGCTGCTGTCCGTTTCCTCCGGCATTCTGGCCGGCATATTGATGTATCTGTACGGCGGTAAGATTATCCTGTGGATGGGCGCGACGGAAGACTATTTCTATCTCGCCGATATGTATATGCGGTACTGCGCTATCGGCAGCATCTTTCAATTTGTGTCGCAGGCGGTATCCTCTCTGCTGCGCGGAGCGGGCAGAACCAGGCTGTCCATGCAGTTCAGCGTGACGGCAAATATTGTCAACATTATCGTCGGTTACACGCTGATCTACGGCTTGGGTCCTTTTCCCGAGATGGGGCTTTTGGGCGCGGCGATCGCCCAGCTTGTGGGCAAGCTTGTCGGCTGTATTTACGCGCTGTGGATTCTGTTTTTCTCCCGGGATTTGCCGATCAAACCGAGATTTCGCAATCTGTTTTTACCCGCAAAGGACGTAATTGCCCGCATATGCAAGGTAGGCGTGTCTTCCGCTTTGGAACAGCTGGTCATGCGCGTCGGCGTGATCATGTTTACGGTCTACGTGATTAATCTGGGCACCGCCGAATATGCCGCCCATAATATCGCCAGTACTATACACATTTTTGTCGCCAATTTCGGGATGGCGATCAGCGCGGCGCTTGTTTCCCTGGTGGGGCAGAACCTCGGCATGAACCGGCCGGACATTGCGGAAAAGTATTTCACGGAATCCATTAAAATCAGTTTTGCCTGCTCCCTGATCCTCATCGTACCGCTGGTGGCTTTTCCGGAAGCCTTGGCACACATATTTACCACCGAGCAGGATGTGGTGGTAAATATCGTCACGGCGCTACGTATCCTGGCCACCTTTGCGTTTTTCCAGATTCTGCAAATCACCATCAGCGGCGGGCTGCGGGGCGGCGGCGACACAACCTGGCCCCTATTTTCCACGATTGCCGGCGTACTATTCATGCGGATGATCATCGGTTACTTCTTCGTCGTCCAATTTCGCTGGGGCCTTGCGGGCGCGTGGTGGTGCTGGTTTCTGGATCAGGTAGCCAGAACTTCGGTGATCTATTACCGCTTTCGCGGCGGGAAATGGAAAACTATTAAAGTATAAAAAGAAAGAGCAACTTTATGACCCGATATAAAATTTTATCGTATGACCCCTACCTCGCGCCCTATGAACGGGATATCGCGCTGAGAATGGCGAACTATGCCGATATGCGGGAGCGGCTGCTGGGGGAGGAGTTTTCGCTGTCGGATTTCGCCAACGGGCGCCAATTCTACGGCTTCCACCAAACCGGAGACGGCTGGGTGTATCGCGAGTGGGCGCCCAACGCGGAACAATTGTACCTGATCGGCGACTTTAACGGCTGGAACAGGGAATCCCATCCGATGCGCTATATAGGCAACGGCAATTATGAAATCGTCCTGCCGGATCAAAACGCGCTTGCCCACGGCATGCAGGTAAGGGTGCTGGTTTGTACAAAAGACGGAGCTTTTGACCGTATCCCGCTCTATATCACGCGCACGCTCCAGCAGCCGGACCATCGTTTCAACGGCGTGATTTGGGCGCCGAAGGAGGGCTTTCCCTGGACGGACGCCGGTTTCAAGAGAGACGCGAAAGAGCCGATTTTCATCTATGAGTGCCATGTGGGCATGTCCGGCGAGCAGTACCATATTTCCACATTTCGTGATTTCACCGAT
>WRNN01000140.1 GCA_009776595.1 Clostridiales bacterium | reverse complement strand
TGCATCAAGTATCCTAAAATATTAAAAACAGACCAGTATATCGCCAGTCCGGCGGCAAAGTTTCTTGTCATAAAGATCATCATGACCGGCATGCCATAGAGCATAACCATGTTCATGGTTTTTGCCTGATCCGTTGTCGGCGGCTGGGCGTCCATCGACTGCTTTGATTGCAGATAGGAAGAAATCCCAACAATCACAGGCAGTACAATCCCTGTAGGATCCGGTTCGGACAAATTCGTGATCCAGAAAAAAGCCGCTCCGTCGCCCGTATACTGAAAGTCTCTTAAGGCGCTGAACAAGGCAAACAGGATCGGCATCTGAATCAGCATCGGCAAACAACCGGATAAAGGATTCACTTTATACTTCCGGTATAATGCCTGCATCTCACGGTTATAGATTTCCGGGCTATTCTTGTACTGCTGCTCCAGCCTCTTCATCCTGGGCTGCAGAAGGGCCATGGCTCTTGTACTCTTTGCCTGCATCATACTCAGCGGGAACATCAGGACCCTAAGAATAACCGTAAATATAATGATCGCTAAACCATAGCTGGGGGATCCTACCGACGTCGTAAACTCATAGATGCTTTGGATAAGGCTTGCCAACAATCCCACAATTGAATTCCACAAAATCAGTATGCTGCTTTATAACCATGTTATAATGCAGCAATTCACCTCCTCGTTGTAACGCAATCCGCTTCTTCTTCCGGTACCGGATCGTATCCGCCCGGATAAAAAGGATGGCAGCGGGCAATCCTTTTTACTGCAAGCCATGTCCCTTTGCCCGGGCCGAACCGCTCTATTGCTTCATAGGCATATTTTGAACAGCTCGGTACGAACCGGCATGAGGGCTTAAACCTTGGGGAAATGCAGTATTGATAAATTTTGATCAATTGTAATAATAGCCGCTTCATTCGCTTGCCCCTCAGCGCCGCTACTCTTCCTTTGCAGGGTTGTTCAGGCTGTTTTTTCGTTCCAGCGCGCGCAGGACGTCATGTTGAACCTGATGAAAATCCGATACCGCCAATGACTTTCTGCCAATAAACACGTAATCTCTTCCTTTGCGCATCTTCGCCAGATACCCGCGTACCGCTTCTCGCATCATCCGCTTGCCGCGGTTTCGAACGACGGCGTTGCCTACCCCTTTTGAAACGGAAAAACCCACCCGAAGACGATTCTCTCTGTGTGTATTTCTAATATACAATACAACAGCGCCTATCGCAACTGAGTTTTTACATTCGTAAACCGCCCGAAATTCATTGTTTTTTTTCAGCCTGAATTTTCTATTGAGCAACCGGACACCTGCCAAACAAAATAAAGGCCACGCTCTGCGGCCTTATACGGTCAGCTTTTTTCTTCCTTTCATCCGTCTTCGCTTCAAGACTGTACGACCACCCGGTGTTTGCATTCTGGATAAAAAACCATGGACCCGCTTATGCCTGCGGTTCTTTGGTTGATACGTACGCTTCACACAATTCCCTCCTCAGAAAAACTAGAGACACGAATGCATTATAAGACAAAGCGTTTCCCCTGTCAAGAAAAATAGTGTCCCAACGCCGGCTGGATAAGGTCTTTCTCTTGTAGTGTATTTTCGTCCGTGCGCCTTGAACTGGTCGCCTCAATCTGGTATATTATTCTCACTGGCGTCAGACGCTTTGCTTATTACCTGCAGAAAATTTGGCTGCTATTTTCATCTTCGGGGAGGAATTTGCCGTGGCTAGCTTAAATCCGAAATATACTTTCGATACCTTTATAGTTGGAAGCGGCAATCGATTTCCCCATGCCGCAGCACTGGCAGCCGCCGAGGAGATCGGTACGCGATATAATCCGCTTTTTATCTATGGCTCCGCAGGGCTTGGCAAAACCCATCTTATTCAAGCTATCGGGCATCAGACAGAACGATTGAATCCCGACTGTAAGGTAACCTATGTATCCTCCGAAACCTTTACGGAAGAGTTCATCAGTGCGATACGAACCGACAGCTTAAGCGGCTTCAAGAAGAAATATCGAAGATCTGATGTTCTTTTGGTTGACGATGTGCAATTTTTAGCAGGCAAAGAGAGTACTTTGGAGGAATTTCATCATACTTTCAACTTCCTCTATGAAGAAAATAAGCAAATTGTGCTGACCAGCGACAGGCCGCCCGCCGAGATCCATCCGATCGAAGAGCGGCTGAAGTCGAGATTTGCCTCAGGCCTTACCGCGGATATTATCCCTCCGGATTTGGAAACCCGCATCGCGATTCTGCAAAGCAAGGCGGAGCTCGAAAACGTCTTCATCCCGAGAGAGTGTTATGTGTATATCGCCGACAATATCACCTCCAATATCCGCGAACTCGAAGGCGCCTTAAACCGGGTCATCGCGTACGCCACCCTCAATCATCGGGATATCACGTATGAGCAATGCATCGAAGCCCTGGCGCCTATCTTTCCGCAGAAAGGCGAGATCGTCATCACCATTGAGCTTATCCAGGAGAAAGTCGCCAACGCTTTCGATACCACCGTAAATAATCTTTGCTCGAAAAGGCGCTCCCGCGATATCACCATCCCCAGACAAATCGCCATGTACCTGTGCAGGGAAATGACAGAATCTTCTTTTGACCGCATCGGAAAATCCTTCGGCGGTAAGGATCATACCACGGTTCTCCATGCCCATAAAGAAATCGCCAATGCCTTGCGCTCCAACTCCGATCAGGAAGTAACCTTCCAAGTCAAGCGAATCGTGAAAGATTTAAATGGCGTTTAGAATTGTGCATAACTCTCTTGATAAAGAGTGATCTCCTGTGGAGAAGCTGTGGAAGGTTTTTTTTCCTGTTGATACTGTGGATAAACAACCGGACTTATCAACCGTCATCCACTTGCCTCACTCTCTTTCCCCGCAAGGCTTCCCGCACTTATCCACCTATTCACAGTCCCTACTACTACCTTTACCGTCTATTATTATACTATGGTATAGGAGTCCCNTATAAAATGATGACTAAGATTGATATAGGAGGCAGGCCATGTTATTTACGACATCGAAAGAAAATTTGCTTACCGCGGTAAATGCCGTGCAAAGAGCGATCAATCAAAAAAGCATTATCCCCACTTACTCCTGTATCAAGATCGACGTCAGGGATCATATGGCTGTGTTTATGGGTACGGGACTGGATATCAGCATCGAGTGTAAAATCCCGGTTCAAATGGAGAAAGAGGGGAGCGCCCTTGTACCCGCCAGATACTTCGGCGATATCGTCCGCAGGCTTCCGAANATTCCTATTATCATCGAACATACCGCTTCTATGGAAATGTCNCTCCGTTATGAAAAGTCTGTTTTCACATTAAGGACTCTGCCGGTTGACGATTTTCCCCTCATGCCTTCCTTTCAGGACGGATTCGCATTCTCCGTAACCGCAGAGGCATTAAAAAAACTCATAAGGCAATCNACTTTCGCCGCAAGCCCGGATGAACTGAAGGCNGTATTTACCGGCATATTATGGGAAATTGACGAAGGCGCTTTATCTTTGATCGGTACGGATACTCACAGACTTGCCTGGTCAAAAAGCAAATTCGCGACGGAAGATCCGGAGCAAAAAGGAAGCTTTATTATTCCGGCAAAAATAACAAGCGAACTTGGCAGGCTGCTTGAAAATGACGACTGTGTCGTGCAAGCGGAGAAAAACGCTGTCTTCTTTGCTTTTGATAATATTAAAATGCATTGCCGCGTTCTGGAAGGCATCTTTCCGAACTATAAACAGGTCGTTCCGCAAATCTTTAAGACGGCAATAAAGATTGACGGAAAAATACTGAAAGAAGCGGCGGATCGCATTTCGCTTTTTGCCGAATCCAACGACGCCAGCAGTACGATCCAATTGGAAGTGGAAGAAGGAAAGCTTTCCTTATACTCGCAGTCGGATATCGGCTTCGGCAGGGAAGAATTCGATATCATACAGGAAGGCGAAGCTATGCATATCGCGTTTAACGCCCGCTACATCACAGACGTATTTAAGGCTATCGAAGGAGAGAATGTCAGTATACAATTGTCCGGGCAACTCAGCGCAGGTATTATCAAAGAAGANGGCGATACAGATTTTCTGTACCTGGTATTGCCGGTNAAGGTTTAAGCGTATAACGGGGTACCCGTCATGTTGATTGAGTCTTTGCGTCTTGCCGGATACAGAAACTATAAACAGTTATGCTGCAGGCTTAGTCCCGGCGTCAATTTGTTTATGGGCGCCAATGCGCAGGGAAAAACAAATCTGATAGAATCCATCTATTATCTCTCCGTGGGTAANGCTTACCGCCAGGCGCGGGATGAACAGCTGATTCTATGGGGAGATAGCGCTTTTCAGATTCAAGGGGCGATTGACAGCCGCAAAGGGAAAGCAGAAATGGAAATCGGGTACAGGAAAGGGGACAGCCCGCCTAAAACCTTTCTGCTCAACGGATTACGAAAACAAAAATGGGAAGAAATGAGCGGCGCGTTGACGTCGGTTCTTTTTTCTCCGGAAAGCATGGCGATTATTAAAGGTTCGCCTCAGGAAAGAAGAAATTTTCTGGACTACGATATCAGTCAGGTCAGTTTGACCTATATAGCGGATCTCTATAAATACAGACGTATTTTAGCGCAGAGAAACGCGCTTCTAAAGAGAATCGGCCATCTTCCCGAACCGGTTTCTGAAAAAAGAGAANCNTTAAGTATTTGGGACGGGCAGCTCATTGCCTATGGAAGCAGGATTATAGAAAAAAGGCTTTCTTTCATTGAAAAGATGACGCCGCTGGTTCGGCTTACCCACAGAAGGTTAACGGAAGGAAAAGAAAATCTNGAGATCCAATACCTGCTTTATGCCAAAAGCCCATTGGAACTGAAAAAAAACAGCGAGGGTAAAATCGATATCAGCGGGTATCTGAATGAGGCGCGGAATCAAGCGTTAGAGGAAGACCTGCGGCTGAAGTCCACACAGTGGGGACCCCACCGGGATGATATCAAAGTATTGCTGAATGGTATGGATATGCGGCAGTATGGTTCACAGGGACAGCAGCGTACCGGAATTCTGGCGCTCAAGCTGGCAGAGCTGGAGATTTTCCGCGGGGAATCCGGCGAGTACCCCATCCTGCTTCTGGACGACGTTTTATCGGAACTGGATGAAAACAGGCAACAGCAACTGCTTACGATTGTCAATGAGAAA
>WRNN01000139.1 GCA_009776595.1 Clostridiales bacterium | reverse complement strand
GGAAGGCTCGCCCCGGGCGCCGCCGATCAGCTCCACTTCCGTTTCCCCTTCATTCCCCAGGAAAATGATCTCCCGGCCGGGTCCCGCCGAAAGCCGCCTGGTCACCGGCAGCCCGACTATCGTGTTGTAGAAACGTTGAGACTCCTCTAAATCCTTGACGCTGATTGTAACATGGGCAAAACGCATACTCTCATCCCCTCTATTTTTTTACCTTATTTTTTAGCGGCTGAGCCGCTTTTGATAACCGGCNCGCAAGTTCGTTTCAGGCTAATTATGGCTTTCGATAAAACTGCTGACGTAGGAGGTATATTCAAAGTCATTCTCTCTCCACACTAAATACAAGGCTTCTATATAGGCATAGGAAGAGCAGTTTCTGTTTGTAGTATCCGCCAAAAAGCTTTCATAGCTATCCCGCAGTTCTTGCGCCAATCGGCCCTCTACGACAAAAGGCGTATTGTCCAGAGGGATGCCGCCTGTGTATAAGCTTTCGATATACGTATGCGAAACCTCTTCCGTATAGGGGAAAACAGGATAACGCGCCGTAAAGCCGCACCAATCGATCAGATACTGCGCCAGCTCGTCCCAGGAGAGCTGCAGGCGCCTGTCATTCACGATATAGCTGCTATGATACTTCGTCAGAAAGGCCAGGAAGGCGTCATAGGCCGCCGTCAATCTGCCGCGGAGAGCGGCATGGAGGGCGGCGTAGTTCGGTCCGTAGCCGACGCCTCCCGCCGAATATCTTGTGGAAATGAAGTCGTTTTCCTTTAATACTTCATAGCATTCCGGATCGTTGAAGGCATTGACATTTAAATATTCCAGCGTCGTAGAGCCTATGCTTTCCAAAAATGTATGTACCGCTGCGTCCCGCAAAACGCCCTCTGTCGCCAGCAGCAGATCCAGGCGGTTTTGTATTTCCTCCAGAATGACCTCTATTTCCTTACGCGGCTCCGGCTCAGCCTCCTCGTAAGGAAAGGCGTAACGTTTCGTTTCATGGCTTACTAAATCAAAGGATTGAAGCGTATAGCCGTTCAGAGGCGAAGCGGCNGTTTTCGCGTCGTTGCCGGAATCGGTCTGCGCATCCGGACTATACCACAGCAGCTTATTGTTCCGCAANTANAGGCTTCCCGACAGGGAAAAATCCGCCACCCTCTTTTTATTCTTGCCGTTGATNTCGATGGAATAGGTGTTGCCGTTATAAGAATAATAGACCAAATCCTCTTGTACGAGCAGGTTGTCCGGGAAATCAAGGCCGTCGTCGCCGAGGCCTTCCACCCGATCGACTTCAAAAACGTCAACCAGGATCTGTTCATCCGTATCCAGGTCCAGTCTGACCAGGCAGCCCCGGTCGCTGTCTTCCTGCTCCTGAAGAAGATCGGTGTAAAACAGATAGTGCTGATAGAAGGCGCCGCGGAAACCGTCTCGCTGCCTGTCTGCGATATCCTTTACGCCGGCGTCGTTGACCGAGAGTTGGAACAAATGTTCGGCTATACAGTAAAGCCCGCCGTTTTGCACGGCGATGCTTCCGCTATAGGGGGCGTCGTAAGACCGGTAGGCTTCGTACTCCCCGGCGGCGGTATCGTATTTCGCGATGGAATGCGCGGCTTCATCATAAAACCAAAGGGTTTCGCCGAAGAAACATGCGCCCGACATACCGGTATCCGGGGACAGCAGCGTTTCAGCCTCTGTCGTCAGATCCAGTTTGTACAAGGCATTCGCCGCTTGCGTCCCCTTCTCCCCGCTTGACACATAGTAGATTTCCCGCCTTCCTTCCGGGATGAACCAGGCGGGGAAAGGTCCTTCCGGCCAGGGATAAAACAAGGCGACGCTGTCGCTGTCCGCGTCATAGGCGTATAGGCCTTCGCTCCGCGCGATATAAAACGGCTGATCCGCGCGCCCGTCTCTGTCCCCTTCCGGGACGGATANGCTCCAAACGGGGATTTCCCCGCCCTCTGCGCCTTCCTCCGCCGCCTCCGCCTGCGCCGTTTGCATCGTTGTTTCCGGGATGCTGCTCTTTTCCACAAATAGCTGATCCACATACAATACCAGCGACTCCGGCCGCGCGCCCTG
This sequence comes from Clostridiales bacterium, assembly GCA_009776595.1. Classification (GTDB taxonomy): domain Bacteria; phylum Bacillota; class Peptococcia; order DRI-13; family UBA5745; genus WRMS01. Next base: position 3,147 of record WRNN01000139.1, on the reverse strand, counting down.
CGGGGACGCCTGGATGCGGATCAGGGCATAGCCGTGCTGCCCGGTAGGCTCAGCCTGCTGATCGCTATCCAAATAAAGATGCACGACGGCGTTTTCTATGTAGAATTGGAAGCGGTTGTACTGGATGACTCTGTCGTCATAGGGGTAGTAGAGAAACAAATTCCATGCATCNGCGTCGGCTTCGATATATTCATAATAATTGTCGCCCGTNTGGCAGGAATCCAGCCAGCGCATAATTCTGTCTGATTCGATCTCCTCTATGCGATAAAATATGCCCAGNCANCCGTCCGGTGATTCTTCGTAGTATTTTGACAGGGCCGCGCTATACTTGGTCGTACTCCAGCCTGTGCGCCCGCTGCCGGCGCCGCTATCGGGCCGCGGGGAACAGGCGGGCAGCAGCATCAAAATCAAGCAGCAAAGCAGGAAAGGTAAATGCATCCGTTTAACCAATAAGATAACTCCTTTTTCTTTCTCAGCACGCAAAGTCCAGCATGTCCCGAATCTGCTTATCTTCATCGACGCCCGGATAGACTTCTGTCAGGGTCAAGCCCTTCTCTGTCAGCGTAAAGACGCAGCGCTCCGTTACATACAGCACTCGCTGCCCCCGTTTCAACGCGTTTGCCCCGGAGAAACTGATAGCGGATACTTCTTGAATAAACTTCGGGATCGCGCCTTCGCTTTGAATCCGAATACGGCCGTTTTCCTCAACCGCGGTAAGGCCTTTTGTCGTAAAGCTCATGCAGAAAACAATCGTCTTTGTCGCGTGGGTAATGTTGGCAAAGCCGCCGATACCGGCGTAGCCGCCGGGCAGTTTGTGTGCGTTCACGTTCCCCCGGGCGTCGGCTTCCAGGCCGCCCAGGAAACAAATATCAAGCCCGCCGCCGTCGTAAAAGTCGAATTGCGTGGCCATATCGCAAATCATATCCGCGCCGATGGTTGCGCCGAACGCCACGCCCGGCGCCGGGAGGCCGCCGACGCCGCCCGCCTCTACCGTCGTGTGGATATCTTTCAGGATGCCCAGCTGCGAAGCGTATTTGCCCACCATCTCCGGGATGCCTATGCCGATATTGACGATGTGGCCGGGCCGCAGTTCGCGGGCGGCGCGCGCGCCGATGATCTCCGCGCTTTGGTCCCCGGCTTTCGGCGTCCTTCTCGAGGTAGCTGATAGCTTGTTGATAAAGTAATCCATATGCGTCGACGGCACATGGATATCGCCGGAGAGCGCCGGATTATACTCCCCTGTATCGGCTTCCTCTTCATGCACGACGACGGCGTCAACCAAAAGTCCCGGTACAATCACATTGCGCGGGCGGGAGAACAAGTGGCTCACCCTCTCCACCTGCACGATGACTTTTCCGCCGTTCCGCTTCGTCGCCTGCGCCATGGCCAGGGCGTCGATGGTGAGGTATTCCCTTTCAAAGGAAATGTTCCCGTTCGGGTCGACGGTACTGCCTTTAATGAAGGCAATATCAATCCTGGGCGTCTGATAACAGAGGTATTCTTTGCCCTCGATCACCTGCACATGCACCAGTTCCTGTTTCGATATCCCGTTCAATGCACAGGTATCGACGCGGGGATCGGCATAGGTCCCGACGCCTACCTCGCTCAGATGCCAGTCCCGCCCCGAAGCCGCCGCGCGGATGGTATGCGACAGCACGCCCAGGGGGAGGCAGTATGCCTCGATTTTGTCCTCCAGCGCCATCTTGACCGCCGCAGGCATACTATGATAATGCCCCGCGACAATTTCCCGTACCGCGCCGGCCAGTATATAGGGCTCCGCATAGCGCTTACTGTCCCATACGCCGAAGCCGGCGGCGCAGAAGAGACGCAGCCCTTTCGGAGAGCCGGTTTCCATGAAACGCTCATATAAGGCTTTGTGGAGGGCTTCCGGGTTGCATTGCGCCAAAAAGGAGTTGATCGCGATGCAGTCCCCGTCTTGGATCAAGGCTGCCGCTTCGCCGGGAGATACGATTTTGAACATACTGTTTTTCCAACCCGCCCCTCAATGATTTGTGTCGCTGTTCTATCGCCGGTTTTAACCTTATTCTACACTAATTCTACATTAATTCAACATTTTAGGAAAGCTTCCCGTTCCGGAAGTCAAAAGCGACATTTTTCATTGACATTTGCGGATGTTTTGTGTACATTATTGTTGAGGAAAGGAAAGTATGATGAACCCTATGAATTCATTATACAAGGTGATGATTATGCCAAATACTCGTTCAAGCGGTATGCACATACGGGTCAATCCTGAAATAAAAATAAAAGTCGAGCCAATCCTTGCCGCGATTGGTTTATCCTTTAGCGATGTTTTTAATCTCACGCTAAACCAAATTTACTTAAAACGAAGAATCCCATTTGAATTATCCTCCATACAGCTAACCGAAAACGGATACACGCCTGAGTTTGAAGCGGAAATTCGCCGAGATATTGAAGAAGCCCATGCTGCCGTTGCTAATGGTGCAGTAACTTACAAAAACGTGACTGACCTTCGTGCGGTGTTAGACGCGGAGGACGACGATGAATGATGTAAAACGATTCAGACATGGCAGATATTATATGAGGTGCAAAAATGAGTATTTTTGACGTATTCAAGTCTATAATCAAACAAGCGCCTGCAAAGAAGCAAAAGCATCTGGCTGCCGAAGAGCAGTTACAGGTTCTTTCAGATTTGGGAATCAGGCCTAAGCAGGATGATTTTCTTGAATGGTTATGCAATGAATGGGGAAGGCATACAGTTGAATCTGACCCCTATAACCTGATGTTATTCAGTTTAGGAAGCGAACGCTACGAAGAGGATGACACATGGGAATACTTATCAGACGATGTCTATTCTTTTGACACGGAATGTGTCGAAGATAACGATATATACGCAGAGGTTATAAAGCGCTTGTCGGATTTATCGAAAGGTTTTTTTTCCATTTCTCAAATATCCAGTATCGTCGATCATGATAATGGTCTGGCTTCTGTTTCGTTTACACGCAATAAAATACGCTATAATTGGGATTTACAGTATGATGATGATTGGTTTGATTGCGACGTCATCAATAAGATGAACAATTTGTTGAAAGATGACAACGCCTCCCTATTTTATTATACAAGCGCGCCTGACCAGAACTTGATCGTTTTGTTTACATCCAGGGAAAT
>WRNN01000138.1 GCA_009776595.1 Clostridiales bacterium | reverse complement strand
AATTTCTAGGGTTTTTCAGCAGGATCGGCGGATTCGATGAGTTTTCACAAAATGGACACAACTTTTTCTGCATTTCCATTGACAGTTTCATCGTGTTATGACAATATAATAGGTGAACACGGCAACGTGTTCACCAATGAGCGTATGCGAGCGTATGCGAAACATGAAAAAGGACAGGTTTACGCCTGTCCTTTTTCTGTCCGCATAATGTAGGTTCGTACCATGACGACTATAGCCTGACGATGTCGTTCTGCTACTGTGAATTACTTCTTGATCAGTTTCGTCTTTGTGGCGTCGGATTTGTAGCCGTTATGGATATCCAGGATTTCCATTGCTTCAAAGTCGTCCTGCCCGGTTAGGTCGAGGACGAATCCGCCATCGGGGGTATTCACTGCCAGCTCTTCCGCAGTGGGTAGTTCCTCGATCCGGCCGACAGAATAGATGGCGCCGTCGGCGTCGCATATCACATAAGTTGCCATAGTCTGTTTGCACGTCCTTTCACTATGCCAGATACCATTGAACTGCATGGATCGCAAGTGAGATGTTGCCATACATTGTATTATATATCGTGACGATCCGTCTCTGTTGCGTAGCACTTACCCATTCCAGCCGTTCATACCATACTATGGAATTCAGCCATGATTTATACTCAGTGGTATTGCGTACAGCAACCCCTGACACATTTGTCCAGACAGCTACGAAGCTTGGGTAGTAAATGCAGTCTAATGGGATAATTTGTTCAACAGTCTTGGACACAATGGGATCTTTATAGGAATAGCTGCTATTTCCTAATGTAAGTACAGTAGAATCAAGCGTAAACGTACCGTGGTCTTTCACTTCATACTTTATCTTGGCAAAGTCAATTGCTTTCAAGGCAACATTTTCTGTACCAATGGCACGATACGCGATTTTGCTCCTGGTTACGGCCCCATCCGCGATTTTTCGCTCGGTAACAGCCCCATCCGCGATTTTGTACTCGGTCACGGCGCGGCTCTGGATAGCGCCGTTGTTGACTGAGGCAAAGCCGAGCTGATAGGAAGAGAGCGTGCTAGTCGTAAGATTGTCTTTTGTGATCGTTCTCAGCGCGATTTTTTGGCCCGACACAGCGCGATCATTGATCTTGCCTGTCGTTACCGCGTTAGCGCCAATCTTTGCCTCTGTCACAGCGAGATTTTGAATCTTGCTTGCCGTCACTGCGTTGGCGCTAATCTTTGCCTCTGTCACGGCGAGATCATTTATTTTGTTTGTCGTCACCGCATTGGCGCCGAGCTTCGCCTCCGTCACAGCGAGGTTCTTAATACTGCCTGTCGCTACTGCGTCGGCGCCGATTTTGCCCTCTGTCACGGCGCCATCGTTAATCTTGCTGGTCGTCACCGCATTGGCGCTGAGCTTCGCCTCTGTCACAGCGAGGTTCTTAATATTGCCTGTCGCTACCGCATCGGTGCCGATCTTGCCCTCTGTCACGGCGCCGTCTTTGATTTTCTCTGCGGTCACCGCGCCGGCGGCCAGATGCCCGTTCTGAATCATGCCTTCCTGCAGATCGAGGTCCATCTTCACGGTGGCTGTGCGCCGGCCCCAGGGATTCGTGTTCACGCCGCGATCGGGAATCTTGCCGTCCGCACTCCGTTCGATCCTTGCCAGCAGCAGCAGGTCCCCGTCCACGTTGACCGCTTGATCCGTCACCGTCCTGCTGTGGTCTCCCGCGTCGCCGAGAGGCCAAACCGGACGAATATAGAATTCCGGCTTTTCCACCCAGCGGGTGGTACCGGAAAAGACGCCTTCCTCCTGTTTGTAACGGGCTTCTGTGGCGTTCGCCTGACCGTAACGAATATACAGATCGACAGGGCTATGGTACACGCCGGCGCTGGATACGCAGGCGGTCGCCAGGTCGATGGTTTCCGGAAGCTCCAGCTTCATCTGCCTGCCCTTGATATCTATGGCGGAACCCGGNGAGACGGTGACGCAGCCTTCGTAAGCGGACTTCTCCACTTCAAGCCCGTCGCTGATCCCGTGCACATGAAGGTGGCGGTTATGGTCCATCATTTTCTGCACGTGGTATTCCTGCTCATCAATGAAGTCGGCGGCGCGCAGAAATTGCTTTTCCTGATACTTCATCTTCATGTAGTAGCGCGAACCGGATTCTCCGACTGTGGCGGATCCTGTCTCGGCGGCCCCGACGATCACCCCCATTTCGGTGGAGTCCCCCGGTTCCCGTGTGTTGACCTGCTCGGGGTTGTTTGCATTGGTATCGGCCATTTCACTCATCCTCCTCCTATCCGTTTGGCTTTCTAGTCATTCCATAACAATGTCGTTACGCCGATGCGCGCGTAGGTGTTGGTATCTTGTACAGAAAGCAGCTCTTCTTCCGCGTCGATAAGCCCTTCCCAAGCCTTAGAGTTCGCGTAGGGCGCAATGCGCGCGTTGGGCGCGAGCTGCATGGTACTGGCGTGAATGTGGAGCGTGTACTCTGTATTAGCTGGCTTTTCCCTGTCCAGAAGGAGTCTGGCTGCGGTATCCATAGCGTGCAGCTTCGTCGGGTCGCGCATGGATACGTCATTCGGATCCGCGGTCAAGCGAACATGAAAATGCCTGGGCGCCCCTTCCCCGAAGAGCGTGTCGATACCGATACGGGAATCCCCGATACGAAACACGGTATCCCCCCCGTTATGGGGGGCGATGAGATCGGTTACAAGGGTCTCTTCCGCGACCGTTTCTCCTTTATGCCAGGCCTTGAGCATTTCTCTTATCCCGGGCAGGGTGGAACGTTGGGTGTTAGGGTCGTTATCCAGGTTGATCGCTTCCCGCAGAAAGCGCCGGTTCCAACTGACCAGTTTGTCTGCACGAACCGGCAGGCCGATCCAGGAAGCCAGATAAGCTAAATACGAAAGTTTGTCTTTTTCACCAAGGTCATGAAAGGCTGGCGGCGGGGTTTCCTGGATGGAGGATAGTCCGGCCAGGCCGCTGCTGCCGCGGAGGATAAACTTGCTCCCCGGGTGGAGATATTTCCAGAAGGCTCTATCTTTTACCAGGATCAGGTCCCGTTCGCCCGGACCGGCCTCGATCGCTTCCGCCAGAAGTGTGGTGTCCGGATTGCCGGGTATGAAGACAGGCGTATTCTTGGGATAGCCCAAACGGCCTATGGTAAACAGCTCTACCGGCAGCGGATAGCTTCCTGACGACGACGGATAGTCTTCAGCAGGGTTTTTCCCGCTGACGCCCCTGTAGGTAAGGGTCAGCGCGTCGCCGGCGATGGCGGCCTGCAATCCTTCGAACAATTCCTCAAACTGCGCGACGAAATCTTTAAAAGAAGGAGAACCTTCTTCCGGCATTGCGGCGAAAAAGCCGGGCAGCAGATAGAGAAAATCAACCGAATTGACCGGGCGGGGGGTTATCGCCATAGAATATCACCTCTTTTCAGCTTACCTTGATGCCGGTTTCGTCTNCCGCGCCCGTGCCGCCTTTTCGAAGAGAAAAGAGGCCGCCTTCCGGCGCCGGCAGCATATCGACGGAAGCTTCATAGAAAGGTTGGCCGGCGTGCTTGATCATCAGGGACTTGACATAATCCACGCCTTCGGCGCCTTCGATCAGGCCGTAGAGGTCGCCTTTGGTCAGCGCGCGCCCGAATTCCCAGCCGGCGCCGGAATCGCCGCCGGTCAGCGGGTCGATGAAGGCGGATATCCTATCCAGGATGTCCGCGGCGAGCCTGCTGCTGTTGATGGTGGAGTCTCTGCGCCGATGTATCTCCGCCGACACATCCACAGTAATCTGGGGCGCGTGATCGATCACATACCGCGCGCCCACAGGGCTGCGGCTGCGCAAAAAGCTATAGAGGCCCTGCAATTCTTCCCGGCGCTTCTTTTCCTCCCAGTTTGTGATACCGCTTTGTACCACGAGTATCCGGAGCGGCTCGTCATACGACAGGCAGGGCAAGACACAAACCCGCTGTACCGGCTTCGAACACACCTGTTTATCCAGAGAGCCTTTTTTCAGCACCAGGCCGATATCGGCGACGGTGATCGCCCGGTCTATCGCCGACAGCCTGGCCAGGCCTTGCCCGACGGCTTCCTCCGGCGGACGGCCGTGGACGGGCTCGATCCCGAGCAGGGACGCAAAATTCGTCCTTGCCTCCGGGGTTATGCGATTCTGCTGATACAGCGTCATATCGAAGAGATAGCAGAACAATTCATTGAGCGCCACTGCCGGATCCACGGGACCGATATCCGCGTAGGCGGGGAAATACCGCGCGATGAGGCTGTCTGTTTCTTTGATTAGTTGGCTGAAGTTTCTGTCGTCAATGTCCGGAATGGGTATCGGCATGGGTTGGCCTCCTATTTGGCGATTTGTATATGAATCCCGCCCGGTGTGCTGAGCTCGCGGTCGAACAGGTAGGCGGTATCCAGGAGCGGCTTGCTCCCTGCGATTTGAAAGTCCAGCCGGTGGGATTTCCCGTCCGGCAGCGCCAGGGATACGTTAAGCGGGCTTGGTAATTGGCCCGGGTTCGGACGAAAGCCGTGGAAACGAAGGGTCATGGACAGATCCTCATGATAGGTTACGTGGTTTTCATGATCCCACAGGAGCATGCCTTTGACCTTGTTCCGGGCGCAGGCGAGAATCGTACCGCCCGGAAGCAGCAGATCCCTGGAGGGGCGCAGGGCAGTGATTTCATAGCTGCCGTCGTCGTGGTTTTGCACGCCGGTTACAGGGATTTCGTCCGGATGGATCAGGGTGAGGTCGCATTCCGTATTAAAGCGGACGACAAAGCGATTGCCATGCTCCGGATCCTCGCTTTCAAAGTGATCCGAGCTGTGGACGGCGCTATGGCAGATAAAGTTCTCCATGTCCAGCATGTCTTCCGTAATCTCCTCATACCCGCGAAGAGGCTTTTTAAACAGTACTTCGCAGCCATCCTGAAAGACAAGCCTGCTGCCGGCCGGGAAATCAATACTCAAACCATTTTTAACAAACGTCGGGAACAAGTCCGGGTCATAGCTGATATAAATAAAACCGGATTCGGTCCAAACCGGCGAGGCGTATGGTACGTCCTTTTCTCCGCGGGTGTGGCAGATGATATGCAGCGCGTCCCCTTCGCGAAAGCCCGTCACCCGGATGGTATGGGGCAGCAGATCGGCGACGATGGGCTCGGCCAGCAGCCATTGGTCGAAGACAATACGGCTTTGAGGCAAATATCGATTATAAACGGAAAGCAGGCTTCCCGCGGGATATAAGGTTTCGACACGGGCG
>WRNN01000137.1 GCA_009776595.1 Clostridiales bacterium | reverse complement strand
GCCACAGCGGAAGCGAAGATCGGCGCCGTCGCCGTATTCGATCCATGCGCAGCCAGGTTTGACCGGCAGGCGCAGGACGGCGTCCGCGCGCTCTTGGAAAAAGCGGGTTTTAGCTTGCAGCCCCTGGCGTATGAACGGGAGGACAGCCTGTGTTGCGGCTGGGGCGGGCAATACATGATCACGAATCCCCGTATGTCCCGGGACGCCGCCGCACGCTGTGCGGCTTTATCGGAAGCGCCCTATGTGACCTACTGCGTAAACTGCAGGGACACGCTGAGGGATGCGGGAAAGCCGACGCTGCACGTTCTGGATATACTCCTCGGGCTCAAGAATAAGGATAACGAACAGCTCACCCATTCCCGGCAGCGGGAAAACCGCGAGCTGCTTCGGCGCCTGATGACAGGCGTCACGACGCGCCCGACGGAGGAAGAGCAGCCTGCAGTTTTTCTGGACGACGCGCTGCGCGAAAAAATCAGCAGGGACTGGTTATTGGAAAAAGACGTATTTGCCGCCGTTCTCTATTGTGAAAAAATGAACCGGAAGGTATATAATGAAACAACAGGAACTTTTGCCGGCCATTTTCAGCAGGGGAATAAGACGTATTGGGTTGCGTATAAGCCGGAAGGCGCCGGTTATCGCTTGCTGAATGCTTATGCGCATAGGCTGAAGATTGATGAATCCTGAAGCTGGACACGTTGGCATACCATCGACGGGTAGAGCGTCAGGGATTTCGGGCGGTATGGCGGGGGATGACAGATGAATGAACAGATAAGGGCGACGCGTTCCGTCTGCCCGATATGCCTGAAGGCAGTCGCTGCGAGGCTGATTCAGCGGGAAAACGGTGTATATATGGAGAAATCCTGTCCGGAACACGGCAGCTTTTCTGTACCTGTCTGGCGGGATTATGTCAACCTTGCACAATGGCGCGGCACAGCGCCCGCACTGGACGAAGAGGAAAACTTAAACTGTCCCCTGGGCTGCGACGGCTGCAACGATCATTTGCAGGGTACTTGCTGTGTACTGCTGGAAGTGACGCATGCCTGCAACCTTCGATGCAGTTTTTGCTTTGCAAACGGGGGCGACGCAGATGCTGCCGGCGGCGCGGATGCTGACGGCGGCGTAAATACTGCAGGCGGCGAAAGTGCTGCAGGCAATGCAGGCGGCGCAGTTATGCCGGATACCGCCGGGCTTAAGCGAGCGATTGAGGAGATCCTGCGCGCCGACGATAAGCCGCTGCTGCAGTTTTCAGGGGGGGAGCCTACCCTCAGGGAAGACCTGCCGGAGCTGATCGCTTATGCGCGCGCCCTGGGCTGTCCGTACACACAGCTCAATAGTAACGGATTGCGCCTTGCTGAAGATGAAGCCTATGTCAAAGCGCTGGCGGAAGCGGGGCTTTCCTTTGTGTTCCTGCAATTTGACGGGGTTGACGATAGTGTGTATACCGCACTGCGGGGAAAGGCGCTATATGAGAAAAAGCTGCAAGCGATCCGTATGTGCGATAAGTACCGGATCGGCGTGACCTTGGTGCCTACGATCGTACGGGGCGTGAACGAGGGCCATATCGGGGCGATCATCCGTCTGGGGGCTTCGCTGTCCCCGGCTGTCCGCGGCGTACATTTTCAGCCGGTCAGCTACTTTGGGCGTTATCCTGCCCTGCCCGGCGAAGAAGAGCGGATCACCCTGGACGAACTGCTGCTGCTCATACATCAACAGGCGGGCGTGGCGCTGTCGAGCGTGACGCCTTCCCGCTGCGACCATCCTATGTGCGGATTTCACGGCAGCTATATTGTAGAAGGCGGAAGCCTTGTACCGCTTTCCGTTTTCAGCGATACCGGGGCAGAGGGGAGCGCCGCTGATGGCGGCGGAGCGGAAGGAAGCGGGATGACCTCGGCAAAGCAAAACAGAGAATATATCGGACGCCGATGGACGCGGGAGACGCCGGAAGAGCAAGATGAGGATTGTTGCAGCGACGATGCGCTGGAAGCATGTTGCGACGCCGCGCAAAACGGGGCAAGTGACGTCGATAGCGACGCCGCCGATGACTGTGATTGTGATTGTGATTGTGATTGTGATTGTGATTGTGATTGTGATGAAGAGCAAGATGCGGATTGTTGCTGCGAAGACGAAATCGCAAGTTTTGATGAGTTTCTCAGCAAGGTGAAGAAAAATGGATTCACGATTTCCGCTATGGCATTTCAGGACGCTATGAACCTGGATATCGAACGCCTGCGGCGATGCAGTTTGCATGTATATCAAGAAGGCGTCCTAAAGCCTTTTTGCGCCAGATACCTGACGAAAATATGAATGATGCGATGGTATATGGAGAAAAATTAACGCAACTGAATCCCTGTGATCCCCGGACGTTGACCCTGCTTCTGACGCCGATTCTTCGTCCTGATGCAAAGCTGGTGGACGTCGGCTGCGGACGCGGCGCCACGCTGCAGTGGCTGTCCCGGCACACCAGGTATAGGCTGTACGGGACCGAGCCTGAAAAAGCCTTACGGGATGTCGCGGCGCTGGACTGCCCCGAGGCTGTACTGTCAGACGCTGCGGCAGAAAACCTGCCCTACGCGGATGATTATTTTGACGCCGCGATTATGGAGTGCGTATTTTCTCTGCTGGCAGATCCGGCGGCTGCTGCCGCTGAACTCGCCCGCGTGATCTGCCTGAACGGCATTTTGCTGTTTAGCGATGTATACTCGCCCGCCGGCGTTAACGTGGAAGCCGCAGAGAACCCTTTGTTGCGCAATATCTATTCGAAAGAAACACTTGAAGCTTTCTTCGAGAACAGCGGATTTGCAGTGCTTTCTGTTTTTGACCATACAAAGGATCTGCGTTCGATGTTTGCGCAAATGATCATGGACGGTACGGCGCGGGAGTTCCTGGACAGCCCGGGCCGAAAGGCGCTGCGGCGATGGAAAACAGGATATGGGATATGGATATTCAAAAAGACGGGATAACAACTTTCGACCAAACGCTGTCGCCGGAAAGGATGGACGCTTACCGTTTGCGTATGCTGAATTTNCAGCTGGATTACGCGGTACGGCACAGCCGATATTATCAGCNGCTTCTTCATGAGGTCAGACTTCCTTTGCCTTCCTGCGCCGCTTTAGCAGATCTTCCTTTTACTACGGCGGAAGATATTGTCCGCTACGGAAAGGAAATGGCCTGTGTAAGCGCGGAACAAATTGCGCGCATTGTGACGATCCGGACGACCGGGAGCGAGGGGCCTCCGAAGAGACTGTATTTTACCAGGGAGGATCTGGAGCATACTGTTAACTTCTTTCATATCGGTATGCAATACCTGTGCGCGGCAGGGGATGAAGTCTTCATCTTCATGCCTGCGGCGTCCGAAAATAGCGTCGGCCTGTTGCTGGCAAAGGGCTTGGAGAAAATGCGGGCGAAGCCTCAGGTGATCGGCCTGCTTGAAGACCCGGAAGCGGCAATCCGCGCTCTTCGCCTGGGGAAGCCCCATACCCTCGTCGGAATTCCGTCGCAAATGCGGAAGCTCGCCTTGCTGGCGCCGGATATTCGACCTGCCAATGTACTTCTTGCCGCGGATTATGTATCCCTCGCGGCGAAGAAAACCATAGCCGCGCAATGGGACTGCGAGATTTTTGAGCANTACGGATCGACTGAAAGCGCGTATGGCTGCGCAGTCGAATGCCCTGCGCATAAAGGCCGGCACATTCGCCACGACGAGTTCCTGATGGAGATCATCGAGCCGGAGGGGGAGGCGCCGGTTCGCGAGGGACAATGGGGTGAAATTGTGCTTAGCACACTCAGAAGGGAAGGTATGCCCCTTATTCGTTACCGGACAGGCGACATGGGCTGCCTGGACAACAGCGTTTGTCCTTGCGGAAGCGAACTGCCGCGGCTTGGCAGGGTGCTTGGACGCATTTCGGAAATGGCAGGGGAGGTTACGATTTACGATTTGGATGAGACCTTGTTTGATTGNGACGGCTTATTGGACTATCGGGCGTCGTTTTCAGAGGGGGAACTNTCGATAAAGGCGGAGGCTTCTTNGCCCGGGGTTCGCGACCTATGCTTAGCGAGATTGTCAGATAAATGGCCGGGCTTGCCTGTTCGTATAGAGTTGACAAATTTAATATCTGCCGGTCGTTATGTGAAACGCGCGGTCGACAGATATTGACGTACATGGAGGATGAAGGTATGGAATGGATTGAAGAAAGAATTTCCGAACTTTCCCGGGAAAGGTATAATTGCAGTCAAATTATGATGCAAATGGCGCTGGAACTGCGGGGCCTGGAGAATCCGGAGCTGGTGCAATGCATGCGAGGTCTGGGCGGCGGGCTGCATATCCAGCATGTTTGCGGCACGCTGACCAGTGGATGCTGCCTGCTGTCAAGCTATGACGATGCGAAAAGGGACACGGATACGGCAAGTGTGTTTCTGCCGGGAAAGGAAATTGTAAAGTCCTTTGTTTACTGGTTTGAGCGGGAATTTGGAAGTTTGTTGTGTAGAGAGTTGGTGGGCGGGGATATGTCGAAAATTCCTTCTTTTTGCCCGGCGCTTATTCGAAAAAGCTTTGAAAAATGTCTGGAAATATTGTATGAAAATGGCATAGATCCCGAACTTTGAATGGCACAGTGTAAGGGAGGAGAGGAAGATCAGGGAAAGTCAGAAAAAACGATAAAAAAGGGCAAAAAAAGTATTGACAGTAGTAGGGGTATTTGATAACATAATGAGGCCGCTTCGTCGGAAGCGGCTCGATCTTTGAAAACTGAACAGTTGTTAACAAACACAAACATGCAAATGCGGGTCGCCAGGTCGCAAGACATGGACGACTAAAAAACAACGAATGACGCAGGATTTTTCGAAGAAGACAAGGTAAACGACGACAGATGAGAGGGAGTGTACCNAAATGTACATGACCGAACAGATGGAGGAAGTGACCGCCGTATTGTTCGAAAAAGCCAAGTCAGAAACGCGCAAGCGTGATTGAGCCAAAAAAAGCGCTCAATAAAGGAAATCGAGCCGAAGGGGGCGGAAGCCGAATTTGGTAAGAGATAGATTTTATTGGAGAGTTTGATCCTGGCTCAGGACGAACGCTGGCGGCATGCCTAACACATGCAAGTCGAACGGAGACTATCGGAAAGTTTACTGGAAGATAGTTTGAGTGGCGGACGGGTGAGTAACACGTGGGTAATCTGCCTCACAGATCGGGATAACAGGGTGAAAACGCTGCTAATACCGGATAAGCTCACAGGTACGGGAGTAC
>WRNN01000136.1 GCA_009776595.1 Clostridiales bacterium | reverse complement strand
TCGCTGATCGTCATGATGATCGCGGGCCTGGTTCCGGGCGGACTGATTACACCCAATGCGGCAATCGCCCAGATGTCCGTTATGCAGAAAACGGAGGCAAACATCGTTTGGGTGTCGCCGGGTTCCTATCATTTCGCCGCATTGGACGACGACGGGCGGGTCTGGACCTGGGCGACAAACGCAACCGGCCGCGACGCGCTCGGCCGTACCTATACCACCACCGGCGCAGGTACAGCCCCGGACGACCAGGGCGGACAGGTAACTACTACCATCAATCCCGGTGAGACACTGCCCTATATCGTACAAATCAGTTCGTCCTATCGCAACAGTTACGCACTGGACCAGGAAGGGAATATTTGGTCCTGGGGTCTGGACAACCAAAGCGCCCTTGGCCGGTCCGGCTCCGGCGCCCTGCCGGGCAGAGTCAGTTTGCCGTCCGGTATAAAGGCAAAATGGATAGGCGCCGGCTACTTTGGCTGCAAATTTATCGACATGGAAGGGAATTTGTGGGTATTCGGCTCCGGATCCCAAAACAGTCTGGGTACCGGCGCTACCGCCGACCAGCTCCTTCCGGTAAGGCTTGAGGATGACGTCAATGGAAACAGCCTGCTGGGGCTTCATTTTGCCATGGTGGAGTCCTCCGACTACATCGATACGGCTTGCGCATTGGCAATTACTGAGGATGGCAAACTCTATACCTGGGGCAGGACGACAAACAGCAACTATTATCCCTCTGATCTGCAAAGCGCGAAACCCAGATATATCGGCACATACAATACATCGGATCCCATCGGCAGCCCTGACGCCGACATTGCCTATCCTTTTATTAACACGCCCTTGGGCAGTGAAATCAAATCCCTGACCTGCGGAAACGGTTCCATGGGCTTCCTGACTTACTCCGGTGAAGCCTATTCCTGGGGGACCAACTCGAATGTGGAAGGCTCCGGTCGTCTGGGGCAGGGCCATATCAATGCGGTTGCGCTTCCGACAAAAATCACAAACGTGAACAATGCCCTTACCCCGGCGCCCCCCTTTGTCAGCTTCAGCATCTATGCCTGGTCCTCCAGCGCGGTCGACGTGAATGGCGTGATCTATGGCGCCGGCGCCAACCACGGCAGTAAACACGGTTCCCTTAGTATACCAAACTGGCTGACAGCCTACACGCCAACTTTTATCACTTCCTCCTGGCAGCCGAGAATCTTCATCGTATCAGAAGGGTACTACGGAACGCAGTGGATCGACGTACACGGGAACTGTTATTCCAGGGGAACGGGCACGGGCGGCCCAGGGGGCGGAACCGCCCTGGAACCATGGGTTAAGTTTGTGGGAGCGGGCGTACCCATGTTTACCAGACTGGACAGCGATCCTCCCATTGAAGTGAAACGCTATACGGATACGCCGGGNAATACGCTGACTGTCGAACTGGACAGACCGGCGGACGAGGTCCGTTACGTTATCCTTTACCCGGACGATAACGATATTTACACCTTTCCCGATCCGGATCCTTTCGGCGCGCCCATTCGCGAGCGATTCTACGACCTGTCTTTTATGGAATTTGCCGAACCCTATCATTTTCGGGATACCTATCCGCAATTGCTTCTTTCCCCGAACTACGATAAGCCGGAAAGCCGCTATTACGCCAACCCCAAGATTACCAACGCCGTTTTTGAGGAGGTCTATAATCTCAAAGCCGGTGATAACGCGGGGTACATGGATCCGAATGCCGACAGCCGTATTTTTGAAAAACAGAACCTGATTGTCGGCAACTGCATCGTTTGGGTGCAATCGAAAAACAGTGCCGGCACTACCCGTATGGTTTACCGTATAGACAACTTTTACACACCGGCAAACGTTTGGATGCAAGGCGTCCTTACGGGAACTTCCCCCGCGCAGGACGTGCAGCTCTATGGTCCCCGTCTGGCGCCCGGTCCATACGGCATCCCCCTCAACCGGGACAAAGACGCGCTGGCTTATACCGAACCGCCTCTTGGCTGGGATGTGGTGCAGCCGGATCCTATCACTGACTCCATGCTCTGGCCTGTATGGATGTATTACACCCTCGCTCCCGCCGGTCAAACCGAGAAGTACGCTGTTGCGGACGCCTTCGGCGTCTACCATAGGATCGACCCCTCCAAGGAGGTCATCCTCGACAGCCTGGACAAGCTGACCGAAACGCGCACGCCGGAAACGACGGTAACCTTTTCCTATATAAAGAATCCGGATCTGTGGGCGGACGTTAACCTCCATTTCATTTATGACGACGGGTCGCCGGTTTCCTTTGACGGCGTGACGCCAACCATTCCCGTCATGGAGACGCGGGAAATGATGATCCCCATCGCGCCAGCAAGACTAAGCGACATAGACCCGTACTTCCCGCCGGAAGCCTATGATGAGAACGACGCGGCTGTAGGTTATTATGCGGGTACGCCTGCGGAATATACGCTTGAGAGCCCTCTTGTTTATGAGTCCTGCACTTTCCCGGATGGCTTTAATCCGGCATTAAGCGCCGCTGCGCCGGTCAACATCTGTATTATATACAAGAAAGGCTTGCTCAATGTCAGCGAAACATTCTGGAGGATCACGGATAAGGCCAGCAATATACGAAGCCAAATAACAAATAACCAGGGCCTTGCCTCCATACGGAACGCATTTGAGCCTTCTTCTGTCGTTAGCCGCAACGGCTCGCCTATCGAAAACAATATCCTCTTTGGCTACGAGCTCTGGAAGGAAAGCGCATCGGGTTATTCTTTTGAGCAACGGCATACCTATGAATGGTTGTCGCCGGATCCGCTCGCTACGGGACACTATGATGTGCAGGCTGCGGTGATCGCCGATCTCGAGGGCAGCGACTGGGAGATCCGTTGGCTGTATTATCCGGATGAGAATCAGGTAAACGGCATACCGGACGAGGACGAAGCCAGCATTGTCGTAAACTGGTACGGGAGAAGCGCCACCGGCGCCCAGTCTGTGCTCAAGAGCATTACCATCTGGGATTTAGCGGGTACCGCAAAGAATTTCACAGAGAACAAGTCCGCCCATCTGGCAGAGCCGGAAAGATGGATACTCTCGACAGCGGAAAACTACCTAAGCTATTTACCGCCGGGCAATCCATCGCCAACCGGTACTATCCTGCTGGCTGCAGGCGCCGCGAACCCCTCTGTTAATTTCTGGTACAATATCGACGCCAATGAGAATGGGCTTATCGATGAGGAGGAGTTTATTACCGTCCGGCATCGGCTCTACGGTGAGGATCAGAATGATTTGGGGAAACCGGATGTGGTCGTGAAACCCTTCCTTCTGGGGGATACCTATTACGGTTCTCCTACCGCGCATGTCATTCCGGGCTATACAGCCGTCGGCTGGTGCATAGATGCGTATGACGACGCCATGCCGGACGAAGAGCTCCACTTAATCGAATCGACTGACGATTCGCTCAATATCTATTTTGAAACCGACCCGCTGGCAGGCAACGGTCAGATCATGACCATCCTCTACATGGGGATTGCCGCGCCGATCACGGTTCGCTTTCGCCTCGTCACCTATACGGGAACGGAATTTGAAATGCCGCCGCAGACCTTGACCGGCTTGATCGGACAGGATGTTACCGCTTTGGTGCAGGATCCCGTCGCCGGTAATCCTATGTGGCTTCTGGACGAAGCCTTGTCCGTCCTGCCGCCGGATTCCCGCTTCGTTCTCCGTAATACGCCTCAGGAATTCCTTTACCATTACAAAGAGAACCTGACGTACAGCTTTATCACGGTCGCCGCGGCCTCCACCGACGACCGGCTTTCCTTTGAATACCCCGCGATACGGGAATTAGCTACCGCCGCCCCTTTCCCCGTCCAGGCGGACACAATCCCGAATTACGTAGTGACTGGCTATCAGCTTTATAATGCAAACGGTGTGCAAATCAAAACAGGCCTGGGAGACATCTGCGTGGTCGACCCTCGAGACGGTCATCAGCGCCTTGTCTTTACTTATGTTTCCCTGGACACGGAGGTTTACGTCAAATGCATAGGTCCGGAAGGACAAGTCCTCGACGACATGTTCTATACCGCCCGCATAGGGCAAAAATATACAGTTCGGGCGCCCTATATTTCTACATCCTATTCGCTGGTCGGCGACTTGATGCAAATGATCGACCCGGTTCTGGGCGGCACAAACGTGGTCGTCTTCCAATATGCCTATACCGAAGGCGCCAGAATCGAATTCTATGAGGTTGGCAAGACGGAACCGATCATGCAGCGGAATGTTACCTCGCCCTATACTTTTACCGAATCGTATCTTGAAGGCCTGCTATCGAATCTCTGGCAGTATAATGAAGAGGTAAGCGGCATTTCGCTTCCGCTGAATATCGATACGCAGAATATGATGGACGAAGAGGTATTCAGGTTGTATTTTGATAAAATCCTTGTACCTGTTATGCTCGTCGCTGTCAATGACCGGGATTCCTCTGAAATAGAACGGATCACGAAGTATTATGATGATTCGGGAGAGTTGCCTTATCCCTCCAATTGGCTGCGCGCCGGTGAAATGGAAGAGGTGGTCACGGAGGCTATTCTGGGTTACAGCCTGAAAGCGGAAGACAGAAGGCTGGAATACATTGAAGCTTCCAGTACTGTTGCCGTTCCGCAAGAAATTGAGTTTTTGTACCTGGAGAACGAGATGGGCCTTGTACGCGTCCTCATGTATTACGGTGACAGCGAGACGAACGTCCTGCAGGAATACACCATTCAGATTCAAGTCGGCGGCGCATTTACAGCTTCCGCGCCGCTGACCTACCCCGGATTCGCTTTGACGCCCGGGCAGGAGAATCCACAATCGATATTTGTGGAAGACGGCGAAAATACCATTAAGTTCCATTATGACGACCTCCGGAAAGAACTGACCGTTAAAATGGATACAAAGGGTACGGTGGAAACGTATTCCAGCGAGAAATTGCCTGTTGGAACAAGCCGTACTGTCTGGCCGCCTTTTAAACTGGATCATGTAGCCGTAGCAATGAGTATTGACGGGGGCGTGACGAAAACCAATATCGGAAGCGGCTTTACCGGTTACGATATCACGCTGACTGACGATACCGAGATTCTATTCTACTACCTGCCGATCTCCGAAGTCGTAGACGAGTATGTGATCGTGGTGACGGTGCGGGGTGTGACAATGGGCCCGGGCAGCAGCGAGCTGTACAGTTATACGACCTTCAAAGCCAAGAACAGCGGCGCCTTCACGGTAAACGCGCTGCCTTACAACAGCTATG
>WRNN01000135.1 GCA_009776595.1 Clostridiales bacterium | reverse complement strand
GTCGGTTTCGAGACGGCTGTTTAGGGAATTGGACGGAAACCCTCTTCCGAAGCGCGACTTTGGCGAGCAGATGATCCTGTTGGTCGACGATTACAAAAGCGAGAAAGAAGCCGCATTGAAAATCGTATTAACACAGCCGGTTATTGTCAATTGGAAAGCAGCGCAATTTGATTGCGCCGCAGTCCACAAGGACATTACAATTATCGAAACCAAACTCAAACCAAATTTGAATTTTCGGTGTGCTTATCAAAATATTTACAGTAAATATCAGATAAACATTAATTCATACAACAGCCGCTTCACACAATTATTAAGGGCCCGTGTTCCTGTTCGGGAGGAAAAGAAATTGTTTGGGAGCGGGATTACCTCAACGCGGCTTTCCGATGTGAAGAAACAGTACTGGTATCGCAATGCCGAGGATTATGATATTCCGGATATCGCCGTGCTGCTGCTGATTGACGGATCCGGGTCGATGGCCGGTTCCCGGAAAGAAAGCGCANTGATTTCAAGCGTCATTCTTCATGAAGTCCTGCGGAAGCAAGGTATCGTCCATGCGATTGTTGAGCACAGGGCAGGGTTCCACGAGCCCATAGTAAANGTAAATATCCTGGTTGGNTTTCATGCCAAAAATGAAGAAAAGTATAACCTGATGGCGCTTTCCGCCAATGGCGACAACCGGGACGGACTGGCCNTGTTTTGGGCGGAGAAATTTGTGAANACCTACACAACCAACGCCCAAAAGCTCATCNTTGTGCTTGCGGATGGCGCGCCGGCACATGCTTATGACGACTACTATCCGCCGGTTTCTTCAAAAGACACGGCAAACGCCGCCGCAAAGATAATGAAGCGCGGCACGGACATCATCGCGGTTGCCCTGGACGACGGAAATGCCGACGGATATGCTTGCTATGAAGCGCTGAAAGCAATCTATCCATCGGTTGTTTCCTGCACAGACTTGAAGCGCCTTACGGGGCAGTTGCTCAACATTATTTCAAGAAACCTGCTGCAACAATAGCGGGA
Source organism: Clostridiales bacterium (assembly GCA_009776595.1). Lineage (GTDB taxonomy): Bacteria > Bacillota > Peptococcia > DRI-13 > UBA5745 > WRMS01. The sequence continues at coordinate 4,256 of WRNN01000135.1, read as the reverse complement.
CAGTTCAGTACCGGCGCCGCCATAGTCGGCATTGAACAGGCTATAGCTTCGTTACGGTTCACCGGACAGCGGGGCGNCCAGCGGGGCGACCGGCTTGCTATGCGGCTTCTTTTTTGGTAGAATTTGAGTACGATAAAGGCGCTCCACTCGCAGGAACGGGGAGTGCAAAAGAATGATGAATTCAGTTTTGCGCAATGGTATGACCGCTGCGAAATCAGAATGCCTATTGAATTAAAGCGTGTTCTCTGCGGGGAGATCCTGATAAAAGCTAATGTAACACTTAAAAATTCACTATATTATTTATGTAGGAAATAGGAATCGCTCATACCGCTGTAACAACTGAAGTGCTTCACCATAAGTGAAAGACGGCTTGGAGGAGGCTTGCAAAACGTGGTGAAAATGTTACATGATCGCGGATACAGATCGCAATACGTAAGGGTAATCGTGTCGGTTCTGCCGGAAATAGTTGAATCCTTCAGGGAAAGATGCAATGAAAACGGCGTGTCCATGGCGAATGAAATAGTTCATTTCATGAGCAGGGAATGTGAAAAAGAGCAAAGCTCCCTTTCTCCTGCCATTACTCACACAAAAAAGCGACGCCGCCAGAAAACGTTGCAAAGGGTTATACGTCAAATTGAGGATCTAAAAACAGCCGAAGAGGAGTATCGGGACCACATTCCGGAAGATTTGAGATATCCGGTACGTTATGAGGCGTCTGACAATTCGATCCATGCGATGNAGGAAGCAATAGATATTCTTGTCACAGTCTATTGAATAAGAAGACTACCTACTTTATTTGACGAGGCTTTACTATGCCGAAATCTGCAGGACAAAAACTAAAAATCCTCAGCTTGATGAAGATTCTGCTGACGCAGACGGATGAAACGCATCCGCTGACGGTCAATGAACTGATCGGGAAGCTTGCCGCGCAAGGGATCAGTGCGGAACGCAAGACCATCTACGATGACATCGAAGCGCTGCGGCATTTCGGTGTGGATATTGTGTTGGAAAAATCAAAAACCTATGGATATTATGCCACAGGACGCGATTTTCAATTGCCGGAACTCAAGCTCCTGGCGGACGCGGTGCAGTCCTCCAAGTTTATAACAGAAAAAAAGTCCCTGGAGCTGATTCACAAACTCCAGGGGCTTGCCAGTGTATACGAAGCCGGAAAGCTCAAGCGGCAGGTTTTTATTCAGAATCGTGTGAAGAACATGGATGAAAGCATCTATTACAGCGTGGATTCCCTCCATGAAGCGATTACAGAGGGAAAGAAAATCATCTTCCGGTATTTTGATTACAACGTGAATAAGGAACGGGTTTTCCGCAGGGGAGGGGCCTTGTATATCGCCAGTCCGATCGTGCTGACCTGGAGCGACGAGCAGTACTATCTGATCGCCCACACGGACGACCACCCCGGTTTTACCCATTACAGGGTTGACAGGATGAACGGCGTGAAAATGCTGAACGAAAACTGCGACGCCGCGGTGAAGAACTTCGACCTGACGGAATACATAAAGAAGGTCTTCGGGATGTTCGGCGGCGAAGAGACAGACATCAAGCTGCGGGTCCATCAATCGCTGGCAGGCGTCTTTCTTGACCGTTTCGGCAAAGACCTCTCCATGACAGAAGAACGAGACGGTTACTTTAGCGTATGGCTGCGCGTCGCGCTGTCGCCGATATTCTACGGATGGTTGTTTCAATTCGGCGACTTATGCAGCGTAGTTTCACCGCAGAGTGTAAAAGATGAGCTGATTGAATATACGGAGAAGTTCTTGTACCAGATGAAGAATTGGTATCAGACAGGATAGAATGAGACATGACAAAGGGGGATCGAACCGTGATCCCCCTTTATCCTTAATACTTTATCCTTTATCCTTCTCAGCGAAGCCTGCGCAAGGAGTTTGCCATGGCTCTCATTTCGTTCAATTCGCTTTCGGTATTTGCCGTTATCCCGATATAGAGCTTTTTACCGCCGCTGTCCGGCAGCTCGAGAACGGCTTCCAGCCATAAGACATCCTCATATTGGTAGGTTACCCAAGCCACTTCCTGTCCGAGCAGATTGCCGGACAGTTTTTCCCATTCCATGGCCGGAATGGATATACCGCCCACTTGGTCGCTGATGATGATTTGCATGGCGGGACTTTTATCCGGCGCATAGATGCCGGTGATTTTTCGGGCAATGCACAAATAGGATTCCCCGATTTGCCCGGAAGACAGCACATAATCCTTTGGTATAGCCATTTCAAACTGCGAAACAGTGCTTGTGCGCGGAGAAGTATCGAAGGTTTTTCTCCCCAATTGGATGGACCGCAGCATCATATCCGCCAAGTCCATGCAGTAGTCGCAATTGAGAACCATTTCCAAATTGGCATAAGCGGTCACGATGATCAAGGTGTTGTCGGGCATCCTGACGAGCGCTGTTTTCAGCAATATGGAGGGCGAATAGAAATCCCATTTATCCGGCGTTGCGATGATCATTTCCGCGGTATTGATTTGGATCACGTCTGAGAAAGTGAAAGCAATCCCGTTCGTCTCTTTGACTTTGTCTGTGATGTAGAGGATGTCGTTTCGAAGACTGCCGCTTGCGTAGCGGAAAAGCTCCATCGCCTCGACGACAAGATATTCTTCTTCTTCGGCATAGAGCAGCGTTGTTTTCTCCAGATTGTCCTCCATTCGCAGATTCAGGAGGCCATCCAGCAGTTCTGTGAATGTTTGCAAATAATTGATTGTGCCTTCCGGCATGGTGATATGCAGCCTGTCGTCAAGCAGAGAAAACACCTGAGTGAGGGATGCTTCTACAACAGGCGCCGGCGGGATGATTTCTGCTGCCGCATCTTGTGTAACAATGAATACCGTTCGAATAGATTCCTCCCAGGTGACGTCCGCCTTGAGTCCTTCGGCAACAGCCCTGACCGGAACCAGCGTCCGGTTATCCACAAGTTGAGGGGGGACGTCCAGCGTAATTTCCACGCCGTCCACCAGGATCAGGGTATCGTCGATCCGCAGGAGCATCACGCTGGCTTCCTTTGTGGCGGTGATGGTCCTGGCTTCCGGATCCCACTCAACATTCGCTCCCAGCGCTTCAAAAATCCTCCGCATGGGCACCATGGTCCGGTTGTCGATCAACTGCGGCGGAACGTCGAAATCCAGGATGGCGCCGTTCAGCGAAACCTGAATCACGTCGCCTGCAGGGGCCGCAGGAGCCGCTGGAGCCGGCGTTTCTTCTTCCGCCATGGCCGGCGAGGGAATCAGCAGGAGAAAAAGGGCAAGGATCAGTCCGAGGCGAGCTGCACCCATAGCCCGGGCGGCGCAGCCCCGGATGAATGTTACATATTTTGAGATGGCATGTTTTGTAGGTATTGTATATTGTTTCAAAGGTATACCTCAAATCTATAAGTATTTGCCTGCTTGACAAATTGCGGATACGCGGCAAGCGAAGCGCATCCCGGCAGCCTGTAAAGCTTTATACTTCACAGGCCAGGCCCGTTCAATTCCCCAGATTATATAACGATTTCAAGCCTTTATACTGCGCGGACTCGTCGAGATCTTCCTCGATGCGCAGCAGTTGATTGTACTTGGCAACCCGGTCGGTGCGGGAAGGCGCTCCTGTTTTAATCTGTCCCGCGTTCGTCGCCACGGCAATATCCGCGATGGTCGTGTCTTCAGTCTCACCGGAACGATGGGAGATAACGGCGGTATAACCGGATTCTTTCGCCATCTCGATGGCGTCCAGCGTCTCCGTCAGGGTGCCGATCTGGTTCACTTTTACCAGAATGCTGTTGGCGATTCCTTGTTCTATACCGGATGCTAAACGCTCGGTATTGGTTACAAATAAGTCGTCCCCTACCAACTGGATTTTGTCGCCCAGTCTCTCAGTCAGAAGTTTCCAGCCCGCCCAGTCGTCTTCCGCCAGCCCGTCTTCGATGGACAGGATGGGGTAACGCTCAACCCAGGATGCATAGAGATCGATGAGTTCTGCAGCGGTAAAAATCTTTCCTTCTCCTGCCAAATTATATTTACCGTCTTCAAAAAATTCAGTGGCCGCGATATCCATGGCGATGTGGCATTCTTTACCGGGCGTATAGCCCGCTCGCTTGATCGCTTCCATGATTGTTTGCAGCGCTTCTTCATTCGAGCCCAGATTGGGCGCATAGCCGCCTTCGTCGCCTACCGATGTGTTGCATCCCTTCTCCTTCAGTACATTTTTTAGGTTGTGAAACACTTCCGCGCCGATCCGGAGGGCTTCGGCAAAG
>WRNN01000134.1 GCA_009776595.1 Clostridiales bacterium | reverse complement strand
CCAATCCGGCGGGGGCAGCGCGGTCGCCTCCCAGAAACTCTATGCCGGTTCGCTGGCGACCAGGCCGGCGGACCCCGTCAGAAGCGGTTATACCTTCGCGGGCTGGTACTACAGCAATCCCGGCAACAACAGCCTGTTTAACTTCAGCGACACGCAAGTGAACCGGGATATCACCCTCAGCGCGAAATGGANGCCCGTCCCCGTTGAATACACTGTAACCTTTGATTCCGACGGAGGAAGCGCCGTAGCCTCCCAGAAGCTGGCGGCAGGTTCCCTGGTGACGAAGCCGGAAGACCCCGTCAGAAGCGGCTACACCTTCGCCGGCTGGTACTATAGCAGCCCGGCTTACCACATACTGTTTAATTTCAAGAACACGAAGCTGAACCGGGACATCACCCTCAGCGCGAAATGGACGCCCGTCGCCGAATACACCGTGACCTTCGACTCCGGCGGGGGCAGCGCCGTCGCTTCCCAGAAGCTGGCGGCGGGTTCCCTGGTGACGAAGCCGGAAGACCCCGTCAGAAGCGGTTACACCTTCGCCGGCTGGTACTATATCAATCCCGGCAAGAGCAGCCTGTTTAACTTCAGCGACACGCGGCTGTACTGGGATACCACCCTCAGCGCGAAGTGGACGCCTGTCGTCGTTGAAGATGTCGCCAAATTCACCGTGACCTTCGATTCCGACGGAGGCAGCGCGGTCGCCCCGCAGAAGCTGGAGACGGGTTCCCTGGCTGTAAGGCCGGCGGATCCCGTCAGAGACGGCTACGTCTTCGCCGGCTGGTACTATAGCAGCCAGGACTACAGCACCCTGTTTAACTTCGATGAAATGCGCGTAAACTGGGATATCAGCCTCATCGCAAAGTGGACGCCCGTCATCGTTGAAGACGTCGTTGAAGACGTCGTCGAAGACGTCGTCAAGTTCACCGTGACCTTCGATTCCGACGGGGGCGCCGCGGTCGCCCCGCAGAAGCTGGCGGCGGGTTCCCTGGTCGCCAAGCCGGCGGATCCTGCCAGAAGCGGTTACACCTTCGCCGGCTGGTACTACGTCAGTCCGGACTACAATGCCCTGTTTAACTTCGACGAAATGCGCGTGAACTGGGATATCACCCTCATCGCGAAATGGACGCCTGTCGTCGTCGAAGACGCTGAAGATAACCCGGATCTGCAGCGTGTTTCTGATCCTGACACAAGGCGCAGTCGCTGGCCCGTCTTAAGCGGAAACCAGAAACAAACCCAGGAAGCGGATCCCAAGTTGATCCTGGCGAACGTCACCCCCTCCGCTGCTGTGGTAAAACGTTTAGGCAACAAGAATGACCTGACCATTACCATAACCGGCGCTTATACCGACGGCTCNAAAAAAGAAATCGCGCGGAAAACCTTTTCCATTAAGAGCAACGCCGCCGGCGCCTACGAAGTCGGCGACTACAAGGTCTATGTCGAAACAAACAGCAACACAAAGATTAAAGCCTGCTATATCGTCGATTGAACGAATCTTCGTTCAGCACAGGATTCAGACCCATGCTGAACGTTAGATGAGTCCATGCAGACCCTAGGCGTTCTTATCCCACTACTGTAGACACGGACATTAGAACGAGTTGGGTCTGTGATAAGGGCAAGCGCCTGCCCTGCAAAAAAGGCTGTCAAAAAGGTTGTCCGGTTCTGCCGGACAGCCTTTTTCCTGCGTATAGCGCCGTGCCTGACGAATGTGATTTCTATGTATACTTCAAAAGCATGCTATTGACATTTCAGTAAATGCGAGTAATATAGCTATGGAGGGAGGCGCTTATTATGCAGACACACCAGACATACGGCATGCTGATTAAGCGGATATCTGACACCTTCGAGAAAACGGCAAACAACACCTTGCGCGAGCAGGATCTGACGATGACGCAAGCGGTGGCTTTAGGTAAGCTGAATCGTACCTATGAGAAACAAGCAAGCCTGAAAGAGCTCGAAAGCATCCTCCATGTAGCGCAGTCCACGACAGCCGGGATCATTGCCAGACTGGAACAAAAAGGCCTGGTGGAAACCTTTGGCGCTGTTTCTGATAAGCGTATCAAGAACGTAAAACTCACCTCCCTGGGGGAACAATTCTGCCAGGCAGCCGAGCAGCATATGGTGGATAACGAGACAAAACTCCTGGCAGGGCTGACGGAAACAGAGCAGAGTATTTTCTACAGTCTTCTGATGAAAGTCAACGATACCATCAGATGAACCCCCTTCCGGATCCCCGGTTTCCCAACATGTATCAATAGCATAGTATTATTAACTTAGTGTCGGAATCATGCAGATAAAAGGAGAATCATCATGGCAACCCAAACAACGATGCACAAAAGAACAGACTTAACAGTAGGCCCGATCGGTAGAAAACTGATGCTGTTCGCGCTTCCCATTATCGCCGGCAACATTATTATGCAGCTCTATAACGTAGCGGACTCGATCATCGTCGGCCAGTTTGTCGGTTCGGACGCCCTGGCCGCCGTCACGGTCAGCATGCCTATTATGATGCTGTTTAACACCTTATTTATGAGCCTTTCCATGGGGGCAAATATTTTGATTGCCCAGTACAGAGGCGCCGGGGATACTAACGCTGTGACGCGCGCCGTTCATTCTACCTTTTCGCTGAGTTTCATCACCGGCGCCATCATCACGGCGCTGGGCCTGCTATTAAGCAAACCGCTGTTGCATCTCCTGGGGACGCCGGATAATATCCTTGATGAGTCCGCGTTATACCTGATGATTGTATTCTTAGGTACAGTCGGCAATATTCTTTATATGCTGTGCAACGGGGTTTCCCGCGGGCTGGGAGATTCCCGCTGGCCTTTATATTCGCTGACTTTTTCCAGCATACTCAATGTAATCCTGGATCTGTGGTTTGTTATTTCTTTCGGCTGGGGCGTTGCGGGCGTGGCGATCGCCACCGCCGTCGCCCATATCATTTCCGGCTTAATTATGCTCATCCGGCATGTGCAGGGAAAATACGGCTATCACCTGACCTTGTCCGGCATGCTCCGCATAGATAAGCATATTATGTTCCTTACTTTTAAACTGGGCATACCCACCGCGATACAGAACGGCGCCATGTCTTTGGGCATGGTGGTCATCCAATCCATGGCCAATAATTTCGGTTCGAATTATATCGCCGCCAACGGGATCATCCAGAGGGTGGACGGTTTTGCGATGATGCCCATGATGGGCTTGGGTATGGCCATCACCACCTTTGTCGGTCAGAATACAGGCGCCGGCAATATGGATCGTGTGAAAAAAGGCACNTACACAGCCATACAGATGATCGTCGCCATAGCCGCCGTTATGGGCTTCGCTATCTATCACTACGGGATTTACCTGATGCGGGCCTTTACCGACAACCAGCTCGTGCTGGACATGGGTTTACGGGGGCTGCATTTTATCGCGTTCTTCTTTTTCTTCATGGGCGTCAACCAAACGGTAAGCGGTACCATACGAGGCGCAGGCGAAGCNAATGTCCCGGCTGTTTTAGCGATTATCAACACCGTCATCCGNATCCCCTTCGCGTACTGGCTCGCGATCATACCCTTCAACAGGGACATCGCGGAAGCGGTCTCCGCCGGACTCTATGCGACCCGGGAATTGGCCAAAGCGGCGGGCGTCGGGCAGGGTAACTACATGGGGCTCTTTTATTCCATGGGGATATCGATGGTATGCGGCGCCGCTATGGTGCTCGCCTACTTTATGTTCGGGAACTGGCAGTCAAAAAGCATCGTCAGCAGGCCTGCGGGTGATGCTTCGTCCGCAGGCATGTCGCCGACGGCAGGCGGATCCGCAGCAGCGCCCGCATCAGCGTCTACTGCCGCGGCAACACAGGAATAACCTTTGCCGACTGTTTCCGGAATCTGAATAAGTACTCGTTAATAGCATTTGATAAAGCGAAAAGGCTGCCTTAAGTCAATCCGTCCGCCCAGCCCAGGCTGCGGCTTACCGCTTTGCGCCATCCGGCAAGCAACGTTTCCCGTTGCTTGCTTTCCATATGCGGCTCGAAACTGCGGTCATGGCGCCAGAGCGTTTTCAGCTCCTCCCTGCTGTCCCAGACGCCCACGGCCAGCCCGGCAAGATATGCGGCGCCTAAAGCGGTGGACTCGCGGATCATCGGGCGGACCACCGCCCGATCCAGGATATCGGCTTGAAACTGCATTAAGAAACCATCCCGGCTGGCCCCCCCGTCAGCCTTTAAATGTGTCAGCTGTATACCGGTGTCTTTCTCCATTGCCTCCGCCAGGTCCCGGCTCTGGTAGGCAATGCTTTCTTGCGCCGCCCTGACAATGTGCTCCCGCCTGACGCCGCGGGTAAGGCCGATCAGCAGCCCGCGGGCGTACATATCCCAATGGGGCGCCCCCAGGCCGGTAAACGCGGGAACCAGATATACGCCTCCTGTGTCGTCCACTTTCTGTGCGTAGTACTCCGCGTCGCGGCTTTCATCGAAAAAGCGCAATTCATCCCGCAGCCATTGGATTACGGCGCCCCCGGTAAATACGCTGCCTTCCAGCGCGTATTGTATGGTATCCCCGATACCGGAGGCGATAGTGGTGATCAGGCCGTTTTGGCTTTGCACTGCCTTTGCGCCGGTATTCATCAGCAGAAAGCAGCCTGTCCCATAGGTATTCTTACTTTCGCCGGCGTCAAAGCAACACTGCCCGAAAAGCGCGGCTTGCTGGTCGCCTGCTATGCCCGCAATCGGGATCGAATAGCCCTGTATGTTCGCATAGCCGTATATTTCGCTGCTGCCGCGCACCTCAGGCAAGCAGGCGCGGGGGATATTCATCGCTTCGAGCAGCGTCTCATCCCATTTCAGTTTATGGATATCATAAAGCATCGTTCGGGAAGCGTTGGTATAGTCGGTCACATGGACCTTGCCGCCGGTAAGTTTCCATACCAGCCAGGTATCCACCGTCCCGAACAGCACTTCCCCGCGGGCAGCTTTTTCCCTGGCGCCCTCCACATGATCCAGCAGCCACTGGATCTTCGTTCCGGAGAAATACGCGTCCGGCACCAAACCGGTGACGCTTCGTATATAGTCTTCCATTCCCCCGGCTTTCAGCCGGTCGACCAGAGGCGCTGTGCGCCGGCATTGCCAGACGATCGCGTTGCCTATCGGCCTTCCGGTGGCCTTGTCCCACATCAGCGTCGTTTCCCGCTGGTTGGTGATACCGATGGCAGCCAAATCGGCCGGATCCACGCCGCTGCCGGCCAGCGCTTCCATCATTACGGCATATTGGGAGGCGTAGATTTCCATGGGGTCCTGTTCCACCCAGCCATC
>WRNN01000133.1 GCA_009776595.1 Clostridiales bacterium | reverse complement strand
AGCAGTATCTGCGGCGACAGCCGTGGATGCGGCGGTCGCGCTGCCGGAAACAGCGGCTGCACCCTTCCTGTCGCTTTGTATAGCCAGGAGGACGCCCAGGCTGGGAAACACAATGGCGCCGGCTAAGGCAAGAAGCTTCACCGCCAGGACGGGGACAAACAGCAGCAGCAGCGCCCAAAGCGCACAACCTGCCACAAACAGCAGGATAAACAGCAGAGCGGGCTTTCTCTTTCTTCCCAGCAGCGGCGCCGCCCCTGTAGCCAGCAACCAGACGCCCGCGGCGATCACCCCCATGCCGGTCAGGTATCGGAGCGGCAGAGGTACGCTGAACGGCGCCAGCACTTCCGGATTCCCGACGGTTAAGCCTTCGCTCTCCAGCCCTTCGCGGACGGCAGTGATCAACTCCATATTGCTCATCATCGAAGCCGCCGGGTTTTCCAGGCCGTAGAACCGTAAATAAATATAACGGATATTCCTTTCGGTTGCGGCAAGGTTGAAACGGTCCATGGCATCCCGGACATTGGCGTATTTTCTCAATTCATTTTCCGCAATGGCATGGGCGCGCAGTACACTGTCGTTTAATCTGCCCGCCAGGCCGGCCAATCCGGGTTGATCATAGAATTCGAAAGTAATCAACGGTTTCCCCAAAGGCCGGATCGCTTCCGCAAGATGATCCTGTATGATCGGATCCGCGCCGCCGCCGGGTACGGTCATATCATTAAAGCCTATGCCGGCGAGATTCGGGATCCTTGCCGTCCAGTCAAAGACCACGGCCAGGCTGTCTTCCCTGACCGGTTCCCAGTTGCGCAGCCGGGGTATGATCTGCATTCCCTCCGCGGCAGCCTCCTCCAGTTGCGTAAGGGGAAAGCCCAATCCCAGCGTCGCCCGCTCCCCTGAGCTGAGATGCACGGCGATACCCAGATAGCCCGGATAGTCAAAGACTTCCGGATAACGCCTCTTGGCTTCCAATTGGGAAAAAAGCTGTTCATGGATCCGGCGGTCACCGGTTAAAATATAGTTCATGTCCGGGACGATTTCCGGAACCGCCCGTGCAGCCGGCGATGCGCCCGCAGCGTTTATTTGGTAAAACAGGAGCTCCGCTCCCGTGAAGCTCAGAATATCGCCGGAGATCTCCCAGTCCGCCAACAGCCTTTCCCGGACGACCAGGCCGGTGGCCCCGGCGGCGACCGCTTTTCTTGCCATATCCGCGAAGCTTATATCCTGATTGCTGTCGGCTATGCGCTTAAGTTCATCAAAGTCCACCAGCAGCCCGACCGTCCTGTCTCCGGCTTCCTCAGGCAGCCGGATCCCGAAATTGATCCATAAGGCGCAGAGGAAAGACGCCAGTAACACAACAACAGTCAGCCACAAGAAGGCGGACTGCAGTGTTTGGCCTGGCTTTGAGGCGCTATTGTTCATCGTTTCCTCCGATTCGATCAGGCTTGCGGCCGCATGGTGGGAAACAGGATAACATCCCGAATGGACGCCGCGTCCGTAAGCAGCATAATCAAGCGATCCATGCCCACGCCCAGCCCGCCGGTCGGGGGCATACCCTGCTCCAGCGCGGCGACAAAATCCTCATCCACCTGGTGCGCTTCTTCATCCCCGCTCGCCATCTGCCTGGCTTGCGCCTGAAACCTGTGCCGCTGCTCCACCGGGTCATTCAATTCCGAGTACGCGTTGGCGAACTCCCTGCCCGTGATGAACAGTTCAAAACGCGCGGTGAGCCGGGGGTTATCTTTCAGCGGTTTTGCCAAAGGGGATACTTCCAGGGGGTAGCCAATGACAAATACCGGCTGGATCAGCTTGTCTTCGACGAGGGCGTCAAATATCTCGTATAATACCCGGTCCCGCGAATCGTCTTTCTTTACGGGAACACCCAGATCCGCGGCCGCCCGGCGGGCGGCTGCGTCGTCCTGCCAGGAATCGTAATCCGCAGCCGTATGCTCTTTCACCAATTCTGTCATGGTTGCCCTTCGCCAGGGGGATTCCAGATCTACTTCCTGCCCCTGATAGCTGATCCGGGCGGTTCCCCGGATGGTAAGGCATACGCTTCGGATCAAATCCTCCGTCAGATCCATCATATCGCGGTAATCGGCATAGGCTTGATAGAGTTCCATCAAGGTAAATTCCGGATTGTGCCTGGTGGAAATGCCTTCATTTCGAAAGACCCTGCCAATTTCAAATACCCGCTCAAAGCCGCCGACAATCAGGCGCTTCAAATGGAGCTCCAGGGCAATCCGCATAAACAAGTCCATATCCAGGGCGTTATGGTGCGTTATAAATGGTTTGGCAGCCGCTCCGGCTGCCACATGATGCAAAGTTGGCGTCTCCACTTCCAGAAAGCCCTTGTCACTCAGGTATCTCCTTGTCTCCTGGATAATCCTGCTCCGGGTGATAAAAACATTCTTCACCTCGGGATTGGCAATTAAATCCAAATGGCGGCTGCGATAGCGGGTGTCTATGTCTTTCAGCCCATGCCATTTCTCCGGCAAAGGCCGAAGCGCCTTACTCAGGAGCGTCAGGTTTTCCGCGTGAACCGAAATCTCTCCGGTCCGGGTCTTAAACACTTTGCCCCCGACGCCGATGATATCCCCCAGGTCGAGGGCCTTCAGCAGATCGTANGCTTCTTCTCCCAAGTCGTCCAGGCGGGCATAGATTTGAATCTGTCCGCTGAGNTCCTGGATATGGGCAAATGACACCTTCCCCATCGTCCTTTTCGCCATCATTCTGCCCGCGACCGCCACAGTCCGGTTCTCAAGCTCCGCATATCCGGCAAGGATTTCGTCAGCGTGGTGGGTCTGCGTAAAGCGCCCGTCGAAAGGATCCAGCCCGAGACGGCGTAAGGCTTCCGTCTTCTCCAGGCGGACCCTGTGCTGTTCGCTTGACTCCTGAAGCGGGCTGTCCGTACTCATAGGCTCACCTGATTTCTTCCAATCTGAACTTGACGACGCCCGCAGGGACCTGTACTTCGATTTCATCGCCCCTGACATGGCCAAGAATCGCCGCACCCACCGGGCTCTCGAAGGAGATGCGGTTGTTCATCGGATTGGCTTCGGCAGCCCCCACGATCGTATACTCCAGCGTTTCGTCCAAATCCAGGTCCACTAATGTAACAGTAGAACCCAGCGAAGCATGATTCTGCCCTTCCTCTGTATCTTCGATCACCTTTACATTTCGCAGCATCTTTTCCAGGGTTAGAATACGGCCTTCAATGAAAGCCTGTTCATTTTTCGCGTCCTCAAACTCAGAGTTTTCGCTGATATCGCCAAATTCTATGGCTTGCTTAATCCTTTCGGCTACTTCCCTGCGCTTGACGGCCTTGAGGTTTTCCTGTTCCTGCTCCAGCCTGAGCAGCCCTTCTTTGGTCAATACAACCTCTTTATCCTGCATCGATCAACACCCCGTTTTCTTTGAAATACGAACAACAGCACTGGACTGGCCGGTACCCCTATAATGGCTTGGCAGTCCAGTTCTTTTTTAAAATCTTTTGATCATTATATCGATCAAAGATATGCTTGTCAAGGATTCTATTGGCTTTTCGGCGCCTGCGCGTCCCGCCGGGCGCCACCCCTCCGCCCATATCACAGGTTTTGAACAAGCACGGGATATTGACAAAGTGCAAACAGCATGTAAAAATGAGTTGTATTTTTTTCTATTATTTATTATTTTAGAGTATTATTATTCTTGAGGAGGTGGTTCTCGGAACAGCATTCGGATCGATTCCTTGCGTATTTAGACTTAATATTATGGGGGTGAATTGTATCATGGCAGAACCTGCAATGTCATTGGATGCGGCAAAAGTACAGCTTTCAAACAAGGAAAAATTCTTCTTCACCTGCGGCGTCATCGGCATGATCGTACCGTTCAATCTACCGCTGGGATATCTCACTTTCTTTTGGACCGACGTAGCCCTTATCCCTGCCAGCATCGTGGGTACTTTCCTGATGGTTTGCAAAATCTGGGACGCCATCAACGACCCCATCATCGGCGCCATCGCGGACCGTACCAATTCGCCCAAGGGCCGGTATCGTCTCTGGATCGTTCCCGCTGGCATCCTGTCCAATATCACCGTTTTGATGATCTTTATCACCATCCCCGGCGTTTCAAGGACGGTTCAGTATNTCTACTACTTCGTATCCTACTTCATTCAGGTCGCCGCCTTTACGGCACTGGAACTTCCGCACTTATCCATGATGACCACGTTGACGACGGANTATACCGAAAGGGGTATGCTTACCTCCTGGCGCCAGACCGGTTCTCAGGTNACGATGACCATTATCGCCGCCACNTATATCCCCATGACGGTATTCTTGTTCCCCGACAACCGGCAGATGGGTTACTTTGTCACGACGCTGATCTTCGTTATTGCTGCCACCCCATTCTACTTCCTCTGCGCACACGGCGTNAANGAGCGTTATATACCCAGGCAGGAGGAACGGGTTCCCTTTACGGAGAACCTGAAGTGCTTCAAAGGTAATATTCCCCTTCTCATGGTGATGGGCGCCCATTTCACCCACGGCCTCAAAGCCGGCCTGGGCGGCGCGGGGATGTATTTCTGGACCTATGTAGCCGGGGATATCCTATACTCCGCCGTCGCCATGACATTCGGATCCATCGGCAGCATCCTCGGCGCCATCCTGATGGGCGTTGTGCTAAAGATCTATCCTAACAANCGCAATATCGCGATTGTCTCCTGGTTAGCCACGGCGGTGATCGGCGCCCTCATGTACTTCATCGATGTGACCACCTCCGGNGGCAGGATGATGTGGAATATCATATCGCTGATCAACGGCGCNATNGGCTTNACCGGCTTTGTCTGCCTCTTCTCCATGGTGCCCGANGTATCCGAGTACACGATGGCAAAGTATGGCTTGCGCGCCGCCGGTTTCCTCTTNGCCGTCTTCAATTTCTGCTTCAAATTCGCTATCTCTTTCGGCCAGGGCGTATTGGGCTGGATGATGGGCGCCATGGGCTATGTTCCTAACCAGGCGCAGCCGGAAAACATGATCAATTTCTTCCATCTGCTCATGACCGTCGTCCCGGCGATCATCACCGTCGTCGGCGTGTTTTTCCTTATTGGATTCAAGATCAACAAGGATACCCATGANGAACTGCTCAAGACCCTATCCACCACCTAGAGATTCGGTAGGGTACCAGCGCCCCTTTCTTTTGATCGGAAAGCCCGTCTGCTGCTGCAGGCGGGTTTTCTGATTGCTACTGTGTTACAGTGCGGGGGCGCAAGCGCATCTTACAAGTCCGCCTTTTTTTGCTTGATCTATCGAACGCATTATTGTATAAT
>WRNN01000132.1 GCA_009776595.1 Clostridiales bacterium | reverse complement strand
TCGCCCAATATGTTTGCGGGCAGCATCATCGATTTGCAGGAAGACACTGCCTATGAATGCAAGTTCGTCATCTCTGATCCGGATGGCGTGATCGGCAACGATACGGAGACCGTAACGGTCCGTACCCGCCCGGAGCCGGTACCTTACACGGGCCCAGGCGCCACGACCTACCACGTCTATCCCCGCAGCGTCCCGACGAACCAAAGGCAGACGCCGAACTTTAACCATCTGATGGACGCCTATCTGCAGTACGGGACCAACGGCGACTGGGCCAAGTTCTTCCCCTACCGCGTCAAACCCGGCGATACGATTNTGGTCCATGCCGGNCTTTACAAAGACAATCCCCGTTTATACTCCTCCGAATTCAGGGGCGTTGAGAATCAGGGAACGCCTTTCGACGGTACTTACCATCTGACAGCCAAGGGCACGGCGGAGAAACCGATCTCCATCGTAGGCTGCGACGGTTCCTGCGGCAGACAAGAGTGCATAGACGGCGCGGTCATTTACGACGGCGACGGCAACTTCAANCTCTTCAACGTGTTGGGCGCGGACTATCATATTTTCCAAAACCTGACCATCCGCAATACCAAAGTCGCCTTCTTGTCCGGTATCCAGGACGTCACCGGCTGCGTTGGCCTATCGGTGAAAAACTGCATCATTGAAGACATCGGTAAAGGCATTGACGCCGAATATCAAGGCTGCAAGGATTTCTACATCGCCGACAATGTCTTCCAGGGCAGGAACAGCCGCGAGTTCGGCCTGCAAGGCTGGAACGGCGCCATCTGGGGCTACACCGCCGGCAACTATCCCGCGCTGCTTGACTCCTACTATGCCATGAAGTACAGCGGCAACGGCCATGTGATTTGCTTCAACTCAGTCGCCGATTTCCATGACGGTATCGACAGTCTCACCGTACTGCCCCCCGGTTATGTACAGCCGGACGGCAGCTTAAATGGAGAGCTGGTCTGGGAAAACCTGCAAATGGCGAATGACGTATATAACAACTTCATTACGGTTATGACCGACAATCCCATGGAGACCGACGGCAGCATGTATAATGTCAGGATCATGAGAAACTACTGCCTGAACTCGGCGGAAGCCGGCATTAGCATGCAGCCGGTCATGGGCGGCCCCATATACTGGGTCCGCAATATCTTCTATCATCTGCCGGCGACTTTGTCCAATGTCAACAGTGCGACAGCCGGCGGCCTGAAGATGAGCGATCCGGCAGGCGGCATCCTGCTCAACAACACTATCTGTGTGGAGTCCTTCGGCACCCAGGCGACGAATATCCATTGGAGAAACAATCTGATTCTGCGGCAGAACCCGCAGGCTGAGCTCTTTGGGATGACCAACAGGAACAACTACTCCACCTCGGACTACAACGGCTTCTATCCCGGCGTACCGGTGAACAACAGGAGCTTCAAGTGGTATTCCCCCGNTTACACCAATAAGAGCTGGATACAGCCCGCAACGCGCNTCAACCGTTACTTTGCGACGCTACGGGAATACGCNATGGATACCGGCCAGGATACCCACAGCATCTTGCTTGACTACAGCATCTTTGAAGGCGTACCGGAGCCGGTCTTCGGCGACAGGTGGGTTGTCAACAGGATCTACGAGAGAGACGAACTGGACTTCCGTCTGAAAGCGGATTCCGCAGCGATCGACTCCGCTATGTTCATCCCGAACGTGACCGACGAGTACACCGGCGACGCCCCGGATCTGGGCGCCCTGGAGTACGGCGTACCGGTACCCACGTATGGCCCAAGATCCTAAGCACAATTCTCAATCCATAGTCGTAAACGCATTTTCTACACGTTATAAGTAAGCAAGTCTGCACAGCCGCCGGGATCATCCCGGCGGCTGGCAGGCACAAAAGGAAGCATAAGGAAGAGAGGAAGAGGGAATATGAAGAAGTTAGTATCCCTGACGCTTGTGTTGTTGATGGTATTCGCCCTTGCCGCCCCCGCGTTTGCAGCGCCGTCGGCGGACGCCGTCGCCAGCGCCGTAGTGGAACGGCTGAACGGCAGCCAAAACAGGCTCATCATTACGATTAAGGTAGCCGGCGCCACCGTCGCCAGCGAGACGTTTATGATTGCCAACAACGCCAAGGGCAATTATCAAGTCGGCGACTACAAGGTCTATGTGGCGACCTCCGGCAATACGAAGATTGACGCCTGCTATATCGTAACGGATGCGCCTGACGCGCCAATCCAGTTTCTGGTGCGTTTCTATACCCTGGACGCATGCAGGGTCGTATGCGAACAGTATGTGCAAATTGGCAAGATGATTAACGGCGCCGATTACGATCTGTACAATTCCTGGTATACGCCGGAAATCCTGGCGGAAAATTATGAGCTTCCGCCGGCGATCGAAACTATACGGGACGTATTGCTCGACCTGGATACCGGCGAAGAGTTCAACTGGAAGCAAACACCGATCACCAAGGACATGAACGTCACTGTCGCGACCTTCGATCCCTATGCCGAGCCGCCTTCCCCGGTGACGCCGGGTGAGTTCATTATCGAACCGCCGACGCTGATCAACCTGGGCTTTGAGTGGTACGTGGACGGCGACGATAACGCCAACGCTACCGTAGCGGTCTCCTATCGCGAAGTGGGCGCAACGGAATGGAAACAGGGCATGAACCTGCTCCGCACGCCCAAAACCTTTCACCAGCAGAGAATCTATCCTTATCAAACGCCCAATATGTTTGCTGGCAGTATCCTGGATCTGCAGGAAGACACCGAATACGAATGTAAGTTTGTCATGTCCGATCCGGATGGCGTCATTGGCAACCCCGAAGTGGTTGTAACAGTGCGTACCCGTCCGGAACCGAAACCCGCTGATGACGGCGCGGTTTACCATGTCTATCCTTACGATTGGTCAGGGCCGAAGCAAACGCCGAATTTCCAAAATCTGATGGCTGCCTACTATGAAGGCTGGGCCAATGGGGACTGGTCGCGCTTCAATGCGCCTCGCGTTAAACCGGGCGACACGATTCTGGTTCATGCCGGCGTGTATAAAGATAATGTACGTCTCTATTCGTCCGAATTAAGAGGGACAGGTCAGGGGACGCCCTTTGACGGAACCTATTACCTGATCGCCGATGGCACAGCAGAGAAGCCGATTGCCATTAAAGCTGCCGGCGACGGCCCTGTTATCTTCGACGGCGGCGGCAACTACAACCTATTCAATGTGCAAGCGGCGGATTATAACTATTTTGAAGGTTTGACTTTCGTCAATACCAAAGTAGCCATTTTAGCGGGCGTTATGGACATCGCGGGCTGTAATGGATTGAGTGTAAAAAACTGCCATTTTGAGGATATAGGTATTGGCATCGAAGCAACCTGGTCCGGCTCTAAGAACTACTACGTAGCCGACAACACCTTCCTGGGATTGGAAGACCGCACACAACTGATGGGCTGGAACGGCAAGGTATGGGGCGTTCTCGAAACCGGCTATCCCGAGCTGCTTGACTCCTACTATGCGATCAAGTTCTATGGATCCGGCCATGTGGTTTGCCACAACTATGTCGCCTACTTCCATGACGGGATCGATCTTTGCACCTATCACATGCCGGACGGTTATCCGGGTCCATGGATCCGCGACAGGATGTGCGTCGCAAACGATATTTACAACAACTTTGTAACAGTTATGACTGACAATGCCCTGGAATCTGACGGCAGTATCTACAATACGCGTGTCATGCGCAACCTCTGCCTGAATGAAGCCGAAGCAGCGATCAGCATGCAGCCGATCTATGGCGGGCCTGTATACTGGATCCGCAATATCTTCTACCACCAGCCGGCAATCATGGCGGACACCAGCCGCGGCGTCTCCGGCGCGCTGAAGTTCAGCGATCCGGTGGGCGGGCTCGTCTACAATAACGTCATTGCGGTCGAGGCATACGGTACGGCGTCGACCAACATCCATTTCAGAAATAACCTGATTTTGGCGGAAGACCCCCAGGCGAGCGTCTTTGTGATGACCAACAGGTCGAATTTCTCCAGCTCGGATTACAACGGCTTTTGCCCTGCACAGCCGGATGACGGGATAAGCTTTGGCTGGCATTCACCGGTTTTCACCAACAAGAGCCCAGTCAATAATGCAGCGCGCATCACACGCAACTTTGCAACACTGTTTGACTACAGCCGGGCAACCGGCCAAGACCGGCACAGCATCCTGATCGACTGGGATGTTTTCGAAAAAGCAGAGCATCCGGATCGCGTGAATATTGGGAGAATCTACACGATCGACGAACTGGACTTCCGGCTGAAGGAAGGCTCCGCAGCGATCGACGCCGGCGTGTTCATCCCTAATGTGACCGACGACTTCACCGGTAGCGCTCCGGATATCGGCGCCCTGGAATATGGCAAACCTGTGCCTATTTATGGACCCCGCGGCTAACTGCACGCATCTCCCCGATTGATAGGAAGCAGACGAATACGCCTGCAAATTAACGGATCGGCAGTATTGGAACAGGATTCTACTCGTAACAAAATGAATGCAACAGAATGTGCATAACAGAAAAGTAAGGGCTCCCGGATTTAGCCGGGAGCCCTTACTCACTGTTTAGTAGTACGCCTGACTACCATTCAATTTCGTCGGGATACTCGATACCACGTAATTGTATTTCGGATTCGGCACATCCATAGAGTTTCGCAGCTTGCGTTACGCCTCTCTTAATTTCTTGGTATTCGTCGTCAAGCCAATAATCTGAAATTCGTCTGGTGATAGCGGTAAAGCTCTTTAGCCTTTTTTCTTTTGTCATGTCGATATAGGCTAAATTGATAACGTCAAGATATTGTCCGGCCATTGCGTGTATCGAAGAATACGGCTTCGTAGTCGAAGTAAGCCATCTCGAATAGAGATTGGGAGTCAGCGTCTCCCGCACACATTCCGCGAATGCGCTTTGAAATCCCCGTAATACTGCTATTGGTTTATCCCAAATCACCTTTTTGTCGATAAATGCGCCATAGAGCGAATGATTTTTCTTACTCAGTGTCATCATTCTGATGTTGATCAGTTCATTAATAGCGATTGTCGCGAAAATCATTTCCGGATATAAGCAGTTGCATTCATAATAGACGTTTTTTTTCGGCGCCTTTATACCATGCCATTTTTGCTTATCTTCATCTAAATTGTTATCCACAAGCGCTATCTCCCTGTCACCCATATACGCGTGCCTGACGTCGTAGCAGATAGCTAAAAGGCGGGTAGATGTATCAATGTATTCATGGTATTTCTCGGCGTACTCATCAATCGTGATTTCATGAAAAGCATCAACCAGAGCGTAGAAATCTTCGTAATC
>WRNN01000131.1 GCA_009776595.1 Clostridiales bacterium | reverse complement strand
CAAATACGTGTCCTGCGTAACCAGTCCGATTTGAGAACGCAGCCACTGGAGATCCAGATCGCGGATATCGCGTCCATCCAGCAGTACCTGGCCGTCGTTCACATCGTATAAGCGGGGAATGAGGTTGATAATGGTGGATTTGCCTGCGCCGGACGGGCCTACAATGGCTACCGAGCGCCCGGGCTCTACACGAAAGCATATGTCATGCAGAATGGGCGTGTTTTTATTGTAGTGAAAANCNACATGCCGGAACTCGATCAACCCGTTCATTTCCGCAGGGCTTATAGCTTCGGGCTTGTTCTGTATCTCAACAGGCATATCATAGTATTCGAAAATGCGGGAGAAAATCGCCATCGAACGGATAATTTCAATCTGCATGTTGAGCAGTAAATTCACAGGCCGATAGAGCCGGTCCAGCAGCGCCACCATCACCGTGATATCGCCGATGGTCAGGCTTGTATCCCCAAACTGCAACATTAACAAGCCGCCAACCAGATAGATGACCATAGGCCCCGCATTGGTAAACACCCGCATTGTAGCCATGAACCAGCGTCCGGCCATGCTTTCCTTTATATTGAGATCGGTCATTTCTTCGTTGGTTTTTACGTACTTTTGATATTCTCTGTTTTCCGTCGTAAAGAGCTTTACGAGCATTTGCCCGGAAACACTGAGTACTTCGGAGAGTATCTGGTTGATCTCGTCATTCTTTGCCTGCGCCTTGTATGTGATATCCCAGCGTTTTTTGCCCACTTGTTTGGTGGGGAGGATGAGCAGGGGCAGGATCAGAATGCCGGCAGACGCCAGAATCCAGTTTTTCTGATACATGGCGACCACGGCAATAATCACCAGGAAAAAATTCTGCATAAGCCCCGTAAGGGTCCCGGAAATAACGGTTTGTACGCCGCCAATATCCGTAGTCATTCTGGTGATGATCTCGCCTTGTATGCTTGAGCTGTAGAAACGGTGGGACATGTTCAGCAAGTGACGGAACATCTTGTTACGCATATCGAAGGTAATATGCTGGGCAACCCATACATTCAGCCAGCTTTCCAATACAGTGATCAGATTGGACAGGATCAAAACGCCGAAAGACGCGGCGATAAGCTGGATCAGGACACGAAGGTTACCGCCGATAAAACCGTCATCGACGATCCTGCCCATCAGGATAGAGGGCAGGAGGGAAAGCCAGGAAGAAAAAAATATACTTATGCACACTAAAAGGAGTTTTGGCCAATACGGGGAAAGATAGCTAAAGGCTCTTTTCAGCAGGCGCCAGGTTACCTTCGGCGCATTATTTCGCTCCTCGTCAGTAAGAGGCCTGCTGCCGTGCCCGCCTCTGACGACAGCGCTCATCTTGTAAACCTCCAAAATACATTACCGGTAGTTGCAACAAGCATAACGCATCCGGCCGGCATTTGTCAAAAATATTACCCATCGCTTATTGGGCATAACATTACCATCAAAGGAGAGATTCATTTGCAGCAAGTATCTTCATCACGCTATCCGTTGGATGAACTGGTGGCGGTATTCCGCCGGTTACTGGGGCCGGAAGGCTGCCCCTGGGACAGGCAGCAAACCCACGAAACACTGAAGCCTTACCTGATCGAAGAAGCGAATGAAGTATTGGCGGCAATCGATGAGAACGACATGGCCCATCTGCAGGAGGAACTGGGCGACGTCCTGATGCAGATCGTCTTTCATTGCGCCTTAGCGGAGGAACGGGGGGATTTTGACATCAATGACGTTATAGCCGGCATTACGGAAAAAATGATCCGGCGCCATCCTCACGTCTTTGGCGACGCGAAAGCCGACAGCCCGGAAGAGGTGCTGCGTTTATGGCAACAAATCAAAAAAGAAGAACGCGCCGATAATTCATAATATCGCCTGTGTTTCGTATTCTATATTAATATAATGGAAAGGACGGATATGGCATGGGAGAAGCGACCGAATACACGAGGCCAAAACGCAAAAACAAAGCGATAAAAATTGCCGCCCTCAGCCTGCTTGGGCTTATCCTGCTCTTGATTTTGGCTGCGGGCTTATTGTTTGGGTCGGAAATCGCTTCCCTGATGACCCTTCATCAAATCAAGGATACGGAACTATTTACCATGGAATATAAAGGCGACTATGGGCTGGACGCTTTATTGCGGCAAGGGGCGTCCACGGACGGGGAGCTGGTGACTTTTGTTTCCCGACAGCTATTAAGAGGCATCCCTTTGGAGATTGAGCTTCCCGATTTGAGCTGCAGCACTTTCCTGGCCCAAACAGCAGAAGGGGATTATCTATTTGGACGCAACTTTGACAACTACCATACGCCGGTTCTTTTGCTTACCACAAAGCCGGAAAATGCCTATGCTTCTCTTTCCGTTGTAAACCTTGCTTTTATCGGATACAGCAGCCAATACCTGCCTGATGAATTTCTGAACCGCATCCCGCTTTTAGGCGCTCCCTTTGCCCCTCTCGACGGGGTCAATGAAAAAGGCCTGGCGATCGGCGTGTTGCAGATCAATATCGAGCCTACCCGCCAGGATACCGGCAAAACGAAAATAACCACCACGTCCGCCATACGTATGATCCTGGATAAAGCGGCCAATGTGGAGGAGGCGCTTGCCCTGCTTCGGCAATTTGATATGCGCTCGTCTGCCGGCGGATGNTATCATTTTCAGATCGTTGACGCCAGCGGCAGATCGGTAGTGGTTGAATATATCGAGGATNAGATGATCGTACTGGAGGAAAACTACGCCACAAACTTTCTCCTTGCTCCGGGGGACTGGTATAATGTCGGCGGCGGACAAAACAGGTATGAGATACTCGCCCGTACGTTAGAAGAGACAAAGGGCATCCTCAGCGAAGAACAGAGCATGGATCTTCTGGAAGCGGTCAAACAAAACAGCACCCAATGGTCAGTGGTCTATAATACCGTGAAAAAAACCGCCGCTTTCTGCTTGCACGGAGATTTTGAAANCCCCTACTTTTTCGAATTGAAGTAAGAAAGAATTCGCATTCAACGCGGCGATTGCAGGATAGCCTGTANGCCGCTGTCTTCCGATAGGTAATCCCCGACGCTTGTAGCATAAGATTCGTATTTCCCGTGATAATCGCTGCCGCCTGTCAGAAACAGGCCGTATTGATCCGCATAGCGCCGAATCGTTTCTCTGTCTTTGTCATTGTTTGCATAATGGTTCAGTTCGAGACCGTCGATCCCGACTCGTACCAGCTCCGGAATCAAACAGAAATTCTGCTGTTGTCCCGGATGCGCAAGCACAGCGAGTCCGCCGGCCGTTTTGATTGCGCGAACAGCTTCAAAAACATCGATGTAAGCAATATCGAAGTCGCATGGACCACCGCTTTTGAAGGTCTGTTGATAGAAATCACCGAACATATCCGGCACTTGACCGGTAGCGACCAGCCAGTCCATAATATGCTGCTTATACAGGTATTTGCCCCCTGCCCGCGCCAGGCGGCTCATGTCAATTCGATAGCCCATCTGCATGAGGATATTCGCCTGCTTCTCGGAATTGCTGCTGCGCGCCTCCAGCAGCGCTTGCGTGCATGCGGAAACGATTTCCGGCTTGCCTATCCTGTAACCCAGGATGTGCGCCTTTGTATTTGTCTCATGGTGAATAGCGGATACCTCAACGCCGCCAATGACATGGATATTCGCATCAGACGGGATATAAGCCAGGTGATCTATGGTATCGTGATCTGTGATGGCAATCAGGTCCAGATCCTTCCGGATCGCCTGATCGATCAATTGATCTATGCTGTCGCTGCCGTCGGAAGCGACGGAGTGCATATGTAAGTCTGCTTTCAAATCAGAATTGCCTCCTTGGGTCTGTGATAAGCTAAGATTCAGTATAGCATATATAGGGGCGGGCGGAATGCGGCGTTGTGTAAAATAGGACCAATATTCACGTAAAATGTGTAAAAGAGAAAAATAAGGTAAATTGGGCGTCGGGGGCGTCTTTTTTCCACAAAAAAAAACAAAAAAATCTCGAAAATTCAATAATACTGTAGTATTTTAGCAGGAATTCCACATTGAACAGCGAAAGTAGATTAATTATACGAATATTTTTAGGAGGGATTGATTTGAATAAGGCGGAGCTCGTATCCAAAGTAGCAGAAAAGGCCGGTTTGTCGAAAAAAGATGCCGAAAAGGCAGTCGTTGCGGTATTTGACAGCATTCAGGCCGCATTAAAAGCCGGAAACAAAGTACAATTAGTGGGTTTCGGTACATTTGAAACCAGAAATAGAGGCGCGCGGACCGGACGTAACCCCCGCAGCGGCGCAACTATTCAGATTCCCGCCTCCAAGGTTCCTGCTTTTAAAGCCGGCAAAGCTTTAAAAGACGCGGTGAGCTGAGAATACCGCAGTTTATGTATTAACCGGTTCTTGAGGTGGCTTTGGGGATATCCCGAAGCCATTTTCTTCGTGAGCCGGCATGCGTGACGACTTATACTATTCACGTTTTCAATCAGCGATCAGTATCGGATAGCCTTTTAAAAGGACAGGTGAAGATGCGTCTTGATAAATATTTGAAAGTGTCGCGACTGATCAAACGCCGGACGGTTGCCAAAGATATGGTGAATGCCGGACGGGTTATGATTAATGGGAAAGTAGCGAAGCCCGGGAATGAGGTNAAGGTTGGAGACCAATTGGAAATCGGTTTCGGACAGCGCCAGGTCAGGGCGAAAATCACGGATATCAAAGAGACGGTACGCGCAGACGAAGCCGCAAGCCTTTACCAGCTTTTGGAGGGATTGCCTATTGACTGACAGGGCATTTACCGTGCATAATAGAAAAGATGAAAAAAACCTATAAAAATCTAATATCTATGTAGAAACCATGCAGGATTATAAAGATTTCCGGCGAATTACAAAAATTACAGAAAATATCCATTTATAGAAAAATATCGATAGCTTACCTATTCTTTTGAAAGGAATCCTATGGCAAGAGCGGCGTCAAAAAAAAAGGCGAAACGAGAGGTGGTTGACAAACACGTCTCGCTAAAGGTGCTTCCGCAAGAACCGGGAAGCACAGACATCCATGTAGAGATAACACGGGATCTCAGCCTGAAGAAACGCGGAAACCAAAGGAAAACCACTGTTGCGATCATAACGATCATGCTTCTGTTTATCCTCCCCATGATACGGGATCTGGCGACGTATTTCCAAATGAAAGAAGACTATCGCCAATTGACGCAAACCAATCAGGAATTGCTCGCTATCAAGCAGCAACTTGAAGAAGAAAAGGAGGCGTTAAATTCAGAAGAAATTATAGAACGGCTCGCCAGAGAAGAATTGGACATGGTCATGCCCGGAGAGAG
>WRNN01000130.1 GCA_009776595.1 Clostridiales bacterium | reverse complement strand
ATATGTGTATGCACCGGCGATACAGCCCATCCCACCCCCACCGGGTGGCGGTGGCGGTGGCGGTGGCGGCGGCGGCGGTGGCAGCGGCGGCCCGAGCGGCGGTAGATTTGGCGGCGCGTTTGGCGGCCTTCCCGGCGGCAAGACAGAAGATGAGCCCTCTCTGACGCCCGGCGGCGAGCCGGAGGATGAGCCCTCTATCGAACCAAGCGGCGAGCCGGATGGCGAGCCTTCTCTCGAACCGAGCGGCGAGCCGGACAGCGAGCCTTCTCTCGAACCAAGCGGCGAGCCGGACAGCGAGCCTTCTCTCGAACCAAGCGGCGAGCCTGACGACGAGCCTTCTCTCGAACCAAGCGGCGAGCCGGACAGCGAGCCTTCCCTCATACCCTACGGCGAGCCGGACAGTGACCTCGCAGCAGACGGCGACGGCGGAGAGGAGGCCATTGAGAGCGGCGGCGATGATAGTGGTATGGAGTTCAAAGTAAAATCCATGACCATCGTGAGACAAGTCTTTACCGAGCTGTATCGGGATCTGGACGAGCTGCTTCAATATATCGCGATAAACGGCAGTTTCGAAGAATCCGAAGACGGCGAGATACCGGTTCTGCCGGATATCGAGAGCTTCAGAGGCACAGTGTACGCGAATGATGTAAACGGTCTCGAGTTTTTGGATCTGGTTTCCGGCATTGAGTATCTGGTCGAAGAACTGACGGAGGACTTGACAGAATATGCGTTCTATGGTATGAAATTAGGGAACAACGGGCTTTCGATGGCGGACGTCTATCACGTCAACGGCCTCCATATCGCAGTGGCGCAAGGCGAAGAAGACATTAACGCGGTCATCGTGGTCTTTAATGCANTAGCCCAGCACTATACGCTGACGGTCAATTACTATGCAAACGGCGTATTGGTAAGCGATCTTGTGGTTGTAGAAGAAGACGCCTATCTGTCGGGACAGGCCTATGGCCCGATCGAGTATCCCGATACGATCACAGTTGACGGCAGGGTTTACCGGTTTAGCACCAGTTCCGATAATCTGAGCGGTATATTTGCAGACAGCGACATCGTCGTGAACTTGTACTATACCAGATCCTCGCCCGAAGAGCCCCCCGAAGAACCGCCGACGCCGCCCGGAAATGGCGGAAATGGCGGCGGGACGGTAACGCCGCCGCCCACAACGATTCCCGATACCACGCCTCCTTTGAGTGACGTCGTACCGGCTACGCCGGAGCCGCCGCCCGTTGAGATCGAGGATGAGGAGCCCCCGCAGGGGAACCTCCCGTCTACCAGCGTGAGCGGGGGAAGCATGTTCGGCATGTTGTCCCTTCTTGCCGGAGCGGCAGGGATGTTCTTTCTCAGTAAAAGAGGGAACGGCAAGACNTGATTGAGCCTCCCTGCTATACAAGGAGGCCGACACAGCCTCCTGCGGGAAGTGAATGGATGGACTTGCCTGGTGAACGCAAGCGAATGAATACGTATTGGCATGATAGTTGTATCATGCCAATACTTATCAAAAGATTAACAAAGATGGGAATTGGACAGGATGATGGCTGAGAAGAACAGAAAGTATTGGCGGTTAAGCTGCCTGCTTACCGCGATGCTCACGATTGCGGGGGTGGGGGCAGTCCTGCCCTCACACAGGGTTGTCGCGGCGGAACAAGAGGCGGGCGTTATGCCGCAACAGCAGGATACGGAAAGCGGGCAAACTGACAGCGAAAGAGAATCCGCGCTAAGCCGCGCCGGAGAGCAAAGCGCCGGGCGGGGCGAGTGGGATATTCGGGCCGCGGCGAAGCAAAGCGCAGACGAACAGAACAAAGCTTTGCGGGATGCGTCGGGCCTCCAGCCGGCAGCAGGACAATCCGCGGAACGGGAAATACGAATCTATCTCAACGGAGAAGAGGTGTTTCTGACCGACCCTGTGCAAAATAGAAACGGCCGCTATTACCTGCCTTTCCGATCCTATTTCGAGATACTCGGCGCTTCGGTGTATTGGGACGAAAACGATCAGTCCGTCAGGGCAGTCAGGGATCGGGTGGAAGCCGTTTTTGCGATGAACGCCGGCAGGTACACGGTAAACAGTGTGGTATATACCATGACAGATGCTGCTTTATATCTGGATACGACCCTGAATCGCAGTTATATACCGATCCGTTATGGAGCGGAATCCTTCGGCTTTACTGTGGAATGGGTCAGAGAGGACGACGGGGATGTCGTTTATATTCTGCGAACGCCGGTTTCTGACGGAGAAATGGCGGATGATGAGATAGCGATCGACGGAAAGATCGTATGGCTGGGGGAGACGGAAGAACAGCTTATCAGCAGCATAGGCTACCCCGCCCGGATCGACGCTTCCGCCTATGGATTGCGGTGGTACGTCTACAATCAGGACTACAAAAATTTTATCATGGTAGGGATGCAGGATCAAAAAGTCAAGGGCTTTTTTTCCAATAGTATGCATCTGCGTCTGAAAAACAATATCGGCTACGGCGCTGAACGAAGAACGGTAGAAGCGGCAGGCTTCCCGCGGAACTCTATGCGCTTTTGGTATGATCCGCACGACGGTTATAAGCTTTATGCGGTGTTTTGTATGACTGATTTTCCCGGCGAACGCGAGCGGCAAGCTATCTTTGATCAGGATCAGGAGCTTCTTCTCCGGGCGTATGAGTCGGAGTGCCTGGATATCGCCAATGCGTTCCGGCTGGCTAACGGAAAGGCGGAAGTAAGATATAGCGANGATGTGGCGGCGGTTGCGCGAGCTTATGCGGAGGATATGGCGGTACGGGANTTCCTTGAGCATATCGANCCGGACGGATTGAATCCTATGGAGAGACTGGANGCGAAAGGCATCTACGTTTATCAAGTAACAGAAAACCTGGTGGGGGGGACGAGCGATTCATTCTACGCGATAAAGGCGTGGATCGAGTCCGCCAATCATCGTTCAGGCATACTGGAAGACAATAAGCATACGGGCGTGGGCGCCTATTACAAAGCGGACAGTACCTATCGCTACTATTTTACCCAGGAGTTTATTACTTTTACGAAGCCAAAGGATTGATAAATCGACGTAAAAAAGGACACTTTGCAAGGGCTCCCGCAGACATTTTGTTGACGGGAGCCTTATTTTGCTGTAGCTGGGCCGCCTTGCTTTTCTCAGTTTGGTTACACAGCAGTTACGACTTTTACATAAATAATTACATATAAAATAAAATATAAGATATATTTTATAAAAATGTGACCGAAGTGTTACTTATAGGTTTTATACTGAAATCAGACAACAAAATGTAACCCTATTACGGAACTTTCAAATTATGTACAAGATGTAAAAGAATTGAAAACAATAAAACCGGGGCTAAATTACCCCAATAATCCAACAAAATTTCACGAATTTTAAAAATACAACTTAAAAAAAGCACAATGGTAAAAAAAAGAAATGGGCAAAAAAAGGATAAGCCCCGGGTAGAGAGGATGTACCCAAGAATAGGAGGAAACAAAATGAGGAAAGTATTAAAAAAAGTATTTGCACTTACGATGGTTTTGCTTATGACTCTGGCTGCGGCGCCAGCCGTGTTCGCAGACGTAACTGCTGTTGTAGTAGATAATATTGATCAGTCAACCTACGCGCAAATTAATGCCAAGCAGTATTCAAGCAATAATCAAGGACAAGACCAATTGTTTACCGGTGTGTATCTGGTAAGAGAAGGCAAAGGTAACAACAAAGTATGGAGCATTGTGGCGGATGAGACCGCGGCGTCCGGAACATTCCTGCTCTACGCCCACTACAGCAGCGGCGGCGACAATGCCTACTATGTGTATGAAGTCGAGATCGACGGACCTGGCGTCTGGGAGATCCGTCATTCCGCCGGAGACAGGTATTCGCTGAACCATATTAAACTGGGAGCCTTTAATGAAGAAGAACCTCCCTTCGATTTTGATGAGCACGACTATGCCTTCGCAATCACAAAAGAAATCAGCGACGATGGTGAAACCTACGGGGATAGCGTAATCGTGAGCGCAGGAGATACAGTGTCCTTCCGGATCGCGATCACCGCATGGTCGATATGCGCGGAAGATCCCACGAATCATTGCGACGGACTTTTCGAGAATGCGCTGGAAGTTTACCTGGAAGACAGCGCCTATCCCGCCCTGAATGGCACGTATACGCTGCTGCTCGGCGCCGGAGACAGATACTATCTTCCGGATGCGGCGGATAACGGTGTATATCGTATCGAAGACGGTTACATTCTATATGAAATGGAACTGGACGAAAACGATGTGGACGAGGACGGAAAGCTGATCAATATCGCGACGATTTACGAAGATGAGGATTCTGTCGAAGTGGTGTTGGATGAGGATGAGGCGGAATTGTTGATCGTCCTGTCGCACATCGACTATCTGGACTATACGATTGTCAAGGAAGTGAGCCTCGACGGCGAGGATTTCTCTGATAGCGTATCGGCGGAAATTGGCGGTACGGTATATTACAGGGTAAGGATTACCGCGCTTTGCACAGAAGAGGGATGTGAGACGGTTGACGGAGAGGAGATCGAAGTTCTGTGGGACGACGATATCTATCCGGAAGAAGGCGGCGTGATGACCCTTGTATACCACGACGGTATCTATAGCGGCGTGAAAGAGTATCAAAAAGAAGTACAGCTTGATAATGTAGTCGATAAAGAAATTATTAACACAGCCTCGATTGTTGACGAGGGAGGAAATATACTCGCGGACAAAGAGGGCAACGAATTAAAAGATAGTGCAAAAGTGACGATAATCGAAGCCGAAGTTCCGAAAGGCGGAGATCCCGACCCGGAAGATCCGAAACCCGGGGATCCGGATCCCGAAGATAAGACGGATACAGGCGGCGGTGATCCGGGCGGCAATACCGGCGGCAATACGACTGATAACGTCGTGACGGACATCTCCGATCCCGTAGTTCCTATGGCCGATCGCCCTGCTGAAGAGCTTACCGCTTCGTATGAGAGCGAATATGAGATTCCCGACGAAGTTACACCCTTGGGCAATCTGCCAAGTACGGGCGACATGGGAATGCGCGGCGCCGGTTTGATCAGCATCGGGCTGACCGGGCTGGCCGGGCTGGTCGCATGGGCGGCTGCCAGGAGAAAGAAAAGGTTGAGCATTCATTGAGAACAGGACGCAGCATACGGATCAATGTAAGTAAATAAGTTTCATCAAACCTACAAGAGGCTGCCCGGCCAACGGGCAGCCTTTTTCATGATTATAGTAACTGACACCCTCAAGGCATCAATTTAAAACAAGAAGTCAAAAGTGTCAGTTGCTAACGCTGCGGTAACGCAGCGCCGCGAAGCGGAAGG
>WRNN01000129.1 GCA_009776595.1 Clostridiales bacterium | reverse complement strand
CGGATGGGATTATGCCGCTCCTTTTGTTTGTCTTTCTGTCTTGCCTGTCTTGTCCGTTTGTGGACACCGGGTTCTCACCATCCTGTCCGTATATCTGTGCTACTTTTGCGGGATACAATCCACAACAACTCAGATTTTAGCATAAAATGGGTGAGGAAGCAAATCGGATTATCAACCTGTAAAGCGCTTGTATTCGTCCAGCATGCGGGAATACGCTTCCAGCATGGGTCGAAAACCCTCGATAGGGAGTAGCCCGGCAAAGGCAAGTTCCACCGCGCGATAGAAGCGGGAAGGGATCATGGGCAGCACGTCTTTCGCCAGAAGCGGGCACATGAACTTTGCCCGGGGGTCGGGAATGGCGCTAAGCTTACCTTCGCTGTCCAGATATGGCGCCAGGGGAAAGATCCGGCAGGACAAAGGCCTGTGTCTGCGCCGGCAGCGACCAGAGCAAACGGCGACACGCAGGGGGTAGCCGTTCAAGTCATTGCCGGTGATAATATGCATGGCAGGCGGGGTCTCCTCCTCCGGAAACAGGATCATGCCTTCGTTGTCCCCGCCTTTACAGCAGCGTTTGCCGCACAGCAGGCCGCAGTCGATAGAGAGGGGGGTCAAGCGCCTGAAGCGCGCGTAGGCCATTTGATAAGCCTTTACGCTATCTGCCTTTTTCATCAACCTGCACCGCCTTTTAAAGGATCCGGCCAAAGCATTCTGCCCGGGTATGTCCCGCAACAGCTTAATCATAGCACAAAGCTCGATATTGTAACAGTTCAGTGCCGGCGCCGCCATAGTCGGCGCTGAACCGCAACCGATATTGTGGAATTCATCAGAACCGTAAGGCGCGGATTCCCCGGCGGGTAAAAATAGTGTATAATGCATTCGTGTTATACCAGAATCTATAGTAAGGAGAGCCGGTAAAGTGAGCAAAAAAATAATCATCGTCGGCGGAGGCCCCGGCGGATACGTTGCAGCGATTCGGGGCGCGCAACTGGGCGCGGAAGTGCAGCTGGTGGAAAAGGAATCCCTGGGGGGAACCTGNTTGAACGTAGGTTGTATTCCTACTAAAGTTTTATTNCATACGGCGGAATTCTATCACAAGGCTGTCACTTCGGCAGTCGCGGGCGTAAAATCCGGCGCCGAACTGGATTGGCCGGCGGCAATAGAGCGAAAGGAAGCGGTGGTGAAGCAGTTGACCGGCGGCGTTTCCTTTCTGCTGAAAAATAAGGGGATTCAAGTGCATAAAGGCAGCGCGAAGCTGCTGCCCGGCCTATGCGTACAGGTTGGGGAAGAGAGCTTTTCGGCGGACGCCATTGTGCTTGCCGTAGGATCGGTAAATACGGCGCTCTCTTTCCCCGGAAATGATCTGGAAGGGATCATCAGCAGTACGGAAGCGCTTTCCCTGCAGGCGCCTCCGAAGTCGATCGCCATCGTAGGCGGCGGCGTGATCGGCATTGAGTTTGCGACCTTGTTTGCCCAATTAGGCGCCGAGGTAAGCGTCGTCGAGATGATGCCGGAAATCCTGCCGGAAATCGACGCGGAGATTGCCGCCCTGCTGAAAAGAAAGCTGCGGAAACTCGGGATCAAGATCTATGTCGACGCCCGTCTTGCCGGCGCGGAAAAAGAAGGCGACGGCCTGAAAGCAACAGTAACGACAAAGAAAGGGCAGGAGGAGATATCGGCGGAAAAACTGCTCGTCGCCACAGGCCGCCGGCCAAACACAGCAGGGTTGGGGCTCGAAGAGTTGGGCCTGATCAGCGGCAGGGGCGCTGTCATGGTGGACGATAATTACCAGACTTCTATCAGTGGGTTATATGCCGTAGGCGACTGCAATGCGCAGCGGATGCTGGCCCACGCGGCAATGGATCAGGGCCTTGCCGCCGTCGAGCATATCATGGGCGCCGGGGGACGGGCTGCGCAGAAGAATATCCCGAGCTGCTTATATACAAGCCCGGAAATTGCTTCCGTCGGGATGACGGAAAAGCAACTGCAGGAGCAAGAAATCCCTTATGCGGCAGGGCGTTTCCGCTTGGGCGGAAACGGAAAAGCCCTCATCGAGGGCGAAGACGGCATGATTAAGATTCTTGCGGACAAAGAGTATGGCCAAGTCCTGGGCGTACACATGATCGGTCCCAAAGTGACGGAAATGATAGCCGAANCAGTCCTGTGCATGAATATGGANGGGACCGTCGAGGATATCGTCCGTTCGGTGCATGCGCATCCGACGGTCAGCGAGTCTGTGGCGGAAGCCGCAATGGCCGTATTCGGCAAAGCGATCCATAGCACGTAAGGCGCAACAAACAATACTTCGCAGTGTAACAAACCACCGGCGGCCTTTAGCTGCCGGTTGTTTCTATCCGCCTGTTGCTTTCAGCGCCCGGCTGAAGAAGTCTACCTGACCAAAATTGCCGGATTTGAGAACGATACGGATGGCGCGGTTTTCCAAAGGGATCAGAACCGGCACACCCGGCGCGATACTCTCGCCTATTTGAAATTGTGTCCATCCCAGGGCCTTTATCACGGCGCCGGAGGTTTCTCCGCCCGCGACGATGATCCTGGTTACTCCGGACGCCAGAGCAAGCCGGGCGCAGTCCGCCATGGCGGTTTCCAGAGCAGCGGCCTCTTCCGCGTTTGCGCCGGGACTGCTGCTGTCGTTTGTTCCGCCGCTATCGTTTGTCTCGTCACAGTTTCCGGGCGTGTAGATCATGACTTCGGACGGATTCTTTTCCTCTGCCAGGGCCCAGATCTTTTGCGGGCTTTGCGCGGCGCTAAGCAGCTTTTGGGGATCCAGCAGGACGCCTGCGCCGCCGTTCCCGATAAAGTGCCTGACCTGCGAACGGGTGGCGGCGGAACAGCTTCCGGCCAGAATCAAGGCTTTGCCGGCGGCAATCCTTTGCATACTGCCGCGGATTGTGTCATCCTTATGCGTTCTTTCCGGCGCGGGCGGGACATGCTGTTCCGCCAATTTTTCCATCAAGCCGGAACCGCCGGTTAACAGAGGGAGATCGCCAAACAGGGAAAGAATCCGCTCCGCGTCCTCTTCTGTGCTATAATCCGGCACCAGGTAGAAATGCCGGTTCGTATCCGTATAGGCGCGGATTTCCTTCATGACGGCGTCCCGGCCTGCCGCCATTAGCGCTCTTTCGAGGATAAAGCAGGGATATTTGCTTTGCTCTTTCATCAGGGAGGGGATATAGCTGTCCCACATCGGCGTCAGGGGATGGTTGCGCATATGGGTTTCTTCAAGAGGGAGGCCGTCCGCGTACAATCGCCCTTTTTCTACGTTACGCCTGTTCACCGGCAAAGAAGGGCAAAGGAGCGTATAGGGGACGTCCAGCATTTCCAAAGCAGCGTCGCATATGGGGCCGATGTTGCCTTTCGGCGTGGAATCGAAGGTGGAGCAATATTTGATATAGAGCATACCGGCGCCGTTTGCCCTGAGCAGGCGAAGGGCGTCCATGGATTCCCTGACGGCGGAAGCGCTCTCCTGTGTCCTGGTTTTCAGGGCAATGACGACGGCTTCCGCATCCGCCGCGATACGGGCTTGATCCGGTATGCCGCTGACCAGTACGGTGGATAGCCCTCCCTTAGCTAAAAAAGAAGCCGCGTCGCTTGCGCCGCTGAAGTCGTCGGCGACGCAGCCTACAAGCAGGCTATTGTTCATTATGTTCACCTCCAGTCCAACATAGCACAGCCATAGCAGGGAATCAACAAAAAATATAACGCATTAAATGTTGATAAAAAAAGTCAAGTATGGTATTATTAAAAACGATACGAATTCAAGATTATTCCAAATGATTCCTGATTACGATCAACTGCTACAAAAGAAAAAAGGAGAGATTTAAGTATGAACACACGTTTCGATTGTGCCACCTGTGCCAGCGCGGATAAACCCCTGGAGATGTTTATCGCGGAATTACCCTTTGAAACCTCGCATCATCGAGTGGAGTCGCAGGAGATCAAGTGCGGTTTTGGTCTGCAGGGCGTATGCTGCAGACTGTGCGCAAACGGACCTTGCCGCATCACGCCGGACTCGCCGAAGGGGATCTGCGGCGCCGATGCGGACACCCTGGTCGCGCGAAACTTCCTGCGGGCAGTTTCCGCAGGATCCGGCTGCTACATTCATGTCGTCGAAAGAACAGCGCGAAACCTGAAAAGTACGGCGCTGAGCAAAGGCGAACTGAAGGGCTTAAAGGCGCTGGACAGGCTTTGCGAGATATTTGGTATCCGGGAAAACGATACCTATCAAAAAGCAATACAGGTTGCCGACGCGGTTCTGAACGATCTCTACAAGCCGGACGATGAAGAGATGGAACTGACCAAAAAGATGGCCTATCCTCCGCGTTATGAGCTGTGGAAAAAACTCGGTATACTGCCGGGCGGGGCGAAGAGCGAGATTGTGAGGACCCTCGTGAAGACGTCCACCAACTTGAATTCCGATCCCGTAGACATGCTTGTCGATTGCTTGCGCTTGGGCATATCCACCGGGATTTTCGGTTTGACCCTGACCAATCTCTTAAACGACGTGATGCTTGGTGAACCGGAGATCCGCTTTGCGCCGGTCGGCCTGGGTGTGATTGAACCGGATTACATTAACATTATGATCACCGGGCACCAACACTCCGTATTTGCGCATTTACAGGAGGCGCTCATCGGCGCCGAAGCGGTGAAGGCTGCGCAAGAAGCCGGCGCGAAAGGCTTTCGTCTGGTCGGATGCACCTGCGTCGGACAGGATCTGCAGCTCCGGGGCGCGCATTATCCGGAAGTCTTCAGCGGACACGCGGGTAACAATTTTACCAGTGAAGCGATTTTGGCGACAGGCGCAATCGACGTCGTCCTGTCCGAGTTCAACTGTACGCTGCCGGGAATTGAATCCATTTGTGATGAGTTAAAAATTAAACAGATCTGCCTGGACGACGTCGCCAAAAAGGCCAATGCCGATATGAAGAAATTCGTGTTTGCGGACAGGGAGCGTATCAGCGGCGAGATTATCGCCGAGGCGGTGTCGGCTTATCGCGAACGCCGCAAAGCGGTTGCTTTGAATCTTCTGGAAGACCATGGAAACGATAACACGCTTACCGGCGTAAGCGAGGTATCTTTGAAGGCGTTTTTAGGCGGCAATTGGAAACCGCTCATCGATTTGATTGCCGACGGGACCATCAAAGGTGTCGCGGGCGTCGTCGGCTGCTCCAACCTTCTGGGGGAGGGGCATGACATGTTGACTGTGGCCTTGACCAAAGAACTGATCGCCAGGGATATCATTGTGCTGACAGCAGGCTGCTCCTCCGGCGG
Organism: Clostridiales bacterium; assembly: GCA_009776595.1. GTDB lineage: Bacteria > Bacillota > Peptococcia > DRI-13 > UBA5745 > WRMS01. Next base: position 103 of record WRNN01000129.1, on the reverse strand, counting down.
TATAGAGAACTGCGGCCTCATGACGCCGGAAGCGGCTGCCATGGCCGGCCCCGGACTCCGGGCGGTCTGCGAGAAGCTTGGCATCCCGCCGGTACTCAACTTC
>WRNN01000128.1 GCA_009776595.1 Clostridiales bacterium | reverse complement strand
TGCCGAACAATGATAGTATGTGTCTGTTATTCTGTTCGACCAACGAAGGAGGTGAGTGAAGGGCATGGCCAACATCAAATCCGCGATAAAGCGCACGCAGGCTATCCACATACGGACAAAGCGGAACGCCGCTTACAAATCCATGATGAAAACTGCCATACGCCATTTCGAAAACGCTCTGAAATCCGGCGATCATGATGAAGCCAGGGATATGTTAAGGAAAGCCATACGCATGATTGACAAGATCGAGACGAAAGGCGTTATTCATAAGAACACCGCCAACCGTAAGAAATCCCGTTTATCCAGGGCTTTCAACCAGGTTTCCTGATCGCGGGTCGCGCCGGGACGCCGTCCGCCTCTTCTTAACGCTTCAAAGTGAAATGATCCGCGTTTATTCGCCGGATCATTTTTTTATTTACCCCGCAGAGATAAGAAAAATCATATAGGATTGAAAGTGGCATGATAATTACCTCATGTCATCGGGCATCGGCAGATATTGTTGATTGGCTTCTGTTGCTCGGTTAATAATTATGCTCTCAGAAATGTCGTCTGTCATTTTCCAATAGTAGTGTCCGTCGCCTGGATGAAGATACTGGTGCCGGGTATTCTTCCAAATCCCCCATACCCCATGCGCTTCTATCGTACGAAACATCGCAATATACGTATTGTCGTCAGCAGTCTTTCCTCGAACGATATATTCATGTGGGCATTGCGGCATGGTCTTTGCGAATGTCCACTCAAAAATCGCGGCGGCAGTAGAAAACTCATCACTGGTCAAGATACGGTTTATCTGTTCAGTAAATGTCGTAATCCTCGCATTCCTCGCTTTTGTAAACTCAGTAATATTTTTCATATACTCCAAGTATTCATCCAAGCAGTCAGGGATCGGCCTTATCTTACCAAAATCCGAGAACGGAAGCCAAAAGCGGATGCATTCTGTATCCGTGTCAACGAGGTCATCAAGCAGAAAAAATCTGTAATAGCCTTGAAAATCGAGGAATAATCGAAAGAAACTGCCGTACCTATCCAAATGCGCTGACAAGGGACTTTCAATGCCGATGTACCAGCGTCTGATACACTCAAGAGCAAAATCGAATCTGTCTCCAATCTTCGGGTGCATCGCGCGTATGCAATTGATGGTCGGCTTACGGTCAATTTGATTTGCAGGGAATATGATATAGCCGCCGATTGTGCTTGCAAGGGCGTAAAAGTCCATTATTCTCATTGGATCGACTTGTTTCACAATATTACTTATCGAGGCATCTTTTCTCCTTCTTGAGTAAGTATGCACAATGCTGTCGCTTGATAGCACAAACTCTTCTACCACTGATCTATAGGTAAGATAATAAGGTGCTTTCTGCGTAGAAGTCAGACTAAATCTCTTTCCGTTTGGCAGGAGTTTATCCCAAAGAAGGAGATGATAGTCGCGTAGCGTGCGGCTATGGGTGTCCGGGTCTTTGTTTCCGTGAGTATCTGAAAACATCGTAAAACTCGTGTCTATTGATATGCCTATTTCTTAAACCTCTCCATTAGTGTTGAATTGTAAGCGCCTTGAAATATCTGTTTTATCTCTTCGCCGAGCCGTATTGTATGAACAGATTGTAATCACCTAATTATGGCTTCCTTGCTGAAATAATCAGCATCATTGGCCGCCTCAGCTCCTCTTTCATACCGGGTAGATCAAGCATTTCTTCCGGCGGCGTTGGCTCGCGCAAGCCTTTGATTTCAAATCCGTGACCCAGCAAGCTGTTCACATACTCAGTTATGGTTCGATGGTATTTGACCACTTCCTCGCCCAAAAACCAGGCGATGCGTTCGCCTGTGCGAAAATAACTGTCCACCGGCCAAAATAACGGGTTTCCTGCTTCATCGTATACCCATTCCTGTCTGCCCTCTGCTGTGAATATGGGGTGTTCCACCGAAAAGACGAAATCGCTGCCTGCCGTCAGGCATCGCCGGACTTTTGCGCACACAGAATCGAAGGATTGGACATAGTGCAGGGCAAGCGAACTGATAACCACGTCAAAACTGTCTTCCCGATACTCGTAATCTTCGATGGAGACGCAATGGTATTCGACATTGTGCGCGTTTGTCTGTCCCGCAGCTTTTTCAAGCATTTTCTTTGATATGTCTATTCCTGTCACAGCCGTCGCACCTTGTTCGGCGGCGTAAGCGCAATGCCAGCCGAACCCGCAGCCCAAGTCAAGCACCCGCTTGCCTTTGAAATCGGGAAGCATGGACTTCAATGTGTTCCATTCCCCGGCTCCTTCAAGCCCTTTGACCGAGCGCGGCATTCGGCTGTATTTGTCAAAAAATTGCGGGTCGTCGTATTTATTTTCCATTTGCATGAGGTTACTTCAGCAAACCGGAAGCAAATTGCCGGCCGAAGGCTTCCAGTTGCTCCAGTTCCTCCTGCCTTGGCAGATGGAGCTGTTTAAACGGCCCTCCCGCGATCGCGACGCCGGCTGCCTCCAGATGCGTTTGCAGGAGCCCCGGTCCTTCGCCGCTCCAGCCATAAGAACCAAAGGCCGCACCCTGCTTGCCAGTCAGTTTCAGGTGTTTCAGTCCTTCCATGACCGCCGCCATCGCATGGGTAATCCCGTTATTGACCGTAGGGGAACCTACCAGGATACCTGCGGAGCGGAATGCTTCCGTCAGTACAAGGGTCTCGCCCGTCCGGGCAGCGTTGATCACTTTCGCCGTCATCCCCGCTTGCGTCACGCCTCTCCCCAAGGCTTCCGCCATGGCTTTGGTTTCATGCCACATCGTGTCATAGATGATCACTACTTGATTTTCTTTATAAGCGGCGGACCATTCCAAATACTTCTCAACGATCTGCATCGGATTGTCCCGCCAGATGACGCCGTGGCTGGGGCATATAATCTCGGGCGCGAGGCCCATGCTCACGCATTGGTCAATTTTCGGCTTTACCATACGGGCGTAAGGAGACACGATATTCGCGTAATACTTCAGCGCTTCCTGCCATAATATGCAGGGATCCGCTTCGTCGTTGTACAGGCCGCCGGTGACATAATGCTGTCCGAAAGCGTCATTGGACAGAAGGACCGACATACCGTTGATATAGGTAAACATAGTGTCCGGCCAATGGAGCATTGGCGCTTCGAGAAACAAAAGCTCATACCCGCCGATATCCAGTTTATCCCCGGTTTTCACCGTGATGCAGTTCCATTCGCCGTGATACTGGCTTTCCAGAAACTGCTTTGCCTTCGCCGTACAGTATATGGGCAGGTCGGGCCTTTTCTCCGCCAAAGCGACCATGGCACCGCTGTGATCCGTCTCGGTATGTTGGCAAATCAGACAATCGATATGGGCAAGCCCGACTGTACGTTCCAGATCCGCGAGGTAGTTCTCTTTAAAAGGCCCCCAACAGGTGTCCACAAGCACAGTCATTTTGCTCCCTTTGATCAGGTACGAATTATAGGTCGAACCATTTTCCGTTTCAAATTCGTCCCCATGGAATTTCTTGAGCTCCCAGTCCTTAACCCCCACCCAATACAGGTTTTCCCTGATTTCGATCATTGTGCTAATTCCTCCTGTCTCTATCCTTTTTTCAATCTCCGAGAGCAATAACCAAATCCGCCAATATCTTCGGGTATTCGCCGGCGCCCGTACTTTTCATCGCCAGATCCTTTTCGCAAAAAAGCGCCATGATCCGCTCCAGTGCGGCAAAGCTAAACAATTTGCTTTGCTCGGCGGCGTTCTTCGCCACAAAATCCCGCAAGCCCAATGCCTGCGCAATCTGCCTATTTCCCATGTTTTCCTGCAAACAGGCCTTTGCTTTGAAAATCAAGCGAAACTGTCGCAGCATCATAGAAAAGATGGCGAAGGGCGCTTCCCCTTTCTGTAGCAATGCCTGCAGCTCCCGCAGCGCCTGCGATCGCCGGCGCCGGCCTAANGCGTCAACCAGGCGAAAAATATCCGCTTCGAGGTTTGGCGTCAGCACCTGGTCCAGCATCTCGCGGCGAATCACGATTTCCTCTCCGGCGAAAGTCGCGAGTTTCTCCAACTCCTGCACACAAAACGCCAGCCCGCCGGGTTGACGGGCAATCCGCGCCAGCAGATCAGGGGCGCATTGCTTTCCTAGCCTTTGCAGCGCTTCCTTCAGATAGGGCGTCCGGCGTTCGGGCGTCAATGCCGCGGCTTCTATCAGCCCTTCGCCTTTCGCGATTTCCGATACCAGTTTATGCCTTCGGTCAGGCTTGCCTTTCCGCATGCGCAAAACCAGGCAAGTCCTGTCATTCGGCTGCTCCAGATACACAAGGAGCGGCTGCTTCTCCTGGGGAGCGGCGCGCCTGTTTCCCGGCTTGCGGCCCGGCTGAAAGCCGGCGTCATCGGTGGCTGTCGCTGTCACTGCCCCTTCCGTATCTTCTCCCGCATCTTCTCCTGCGACGTCGCCGGCTGCCGGATCATTCGAATCCGCGTCCCCCGCTTTGCCCTGGCGCTGCTCCTTTCCGCCCGGTATAAAGACCGGTTCGTCGATCAGGATCAAGTTTCTGCCGGAAAGCAGCGAGGTCTGGCTTGCCAGATCAACAGCCTTCGCCTGGGTCATCGTTTTACCGTCTTCCTTTGCCATGGCATAGGCGCCGGCGTCAGGTCCAAGCCAGACCTCTTTGAGAATCAGAAGGAAGCGCTCCTGCAAGAACGCTTCCTCGCCATATAGCAAGTACACCGGTCGAACGCCGCCCTCCCGGATTTGCCGGATTGCCGCCTCGACACTGAGCGTGCCTTTACTTTCGTCTGTTTTCTTCGCTGCTTCCGCCATGCGCCGCCCGACTATGCCTCAATGAATTTCATTAGCTCAGCCTTTGGCCTTACGCCTACGGAAGAACCGGCTACATTGCCTTCTTTGAACAGGATCAGCGTCGGAATACTCATCACGCCGTATGACGCCGCCAATGCCGGCTCTTCGTCAACATTNACTTTTCCGATCTTGATTTTNCCTTCCAGNTCTGTNCCGATCTCATCCACGATGGGAGAAAGCATCCTGCACGGACCGCACCAGGAAGCCCAAAAATCTACCAATACCGGTAAATCAGAGTGCAATACTTCCTGGTTAAACGTTTCCGTACTAAGTGCAACAATTGCCAAAACGATCTCCTCCTGCCTTTCTGTACGCCCTGGGGCGTGCGTCATTTCTGAGATATTATATCACAAAATCATGGAGAAAAGCTGTATGTTTTCATCCTCTTTGTGCGTATTTCAACCCCATAAAGCCGGGACGGTCTATGCTGAACCGTGTACCGCTTATCCCATCGTCGGCTTGTGTCAACTATGAACCACAAAAAAATGTAAATATTTTATGAACGATGAAAAACCTATTGACATCTTCAGTCGATATGTATTAGACTATGTTCAGTCTAATACATTTAGTTTGGAGGGATC
>WRNN01000127.1 GCA_009776595.1 Clostridiales bacterium | reverse complement strand
ACATTGATTTCCTGCTCCTCAACGACATATTGGCTTTCCGGCGCGTTTTCACCCGCGGCCTCTCCGCCAAACAGGGATTGCACCGCTTCCGCCACCGCGTCNGCTTCCTCTTCGCCGTGCACCAGCNTGGTTATCTCATAGGCCATCGTCCGCTTTGCGTCGATAATNTCGGAAGCGCAGACGCTTTGGATCTCGTCCAAAGGGATACGGGTAAACATTCTGAGCAGCATTTCCACATCTTCATCGTCGACGTTATAGAAGTACTGATAAAAATCATAGGCGGTGGTTTTCTCCCGGGCGACCCAAAGCGTGCCCGACTCGGTCTTGCCCATCTTGTTGCCTTCTTTCGTCAGCAGCAAAGGACAGGTCAGGCCNAAAATCTCATCCGAATCCAGGGGCGTATTGTCCTGCCTCTCCTGGTAACGCATCTTTCTGTTCAANGTCGANCCGGCGACAATATTCCCCCACTGGTCGCTTCCGCCGATCTGCAGCGAGCAGCCGTATTGCTCATGTAAATGGACAAAGTCATAGGCTTGCATAAGCATGTAGCCCATTTCCAGAAAAGTGAGCCCGCCTTCTTTGAGGCGGTTCGCATAAGCGTCCGCCGCGAGCATGGTATTGATATTAAAATGAACGCCTACATAGCGCATAAAGTCTACATAATCGAAGCCGTTCATCCACTCGGCGTTATCCACGATGATCGCCGGGTTGTCTCCGTCCATCCGGATGAAGCGCTTGGCGACTTCTTTCACTTCCTCGAAATTGTTCTGCACTTTTTCTTTGGAAAGCATTTGCCGCATATCGCTCTTTCCGGTGGGATCGCCGACCAGGGCGGTTGCGCCGCCTATGAGGAGAATCCCCTTATGCCCCGCGTCCTGCAGATAGCGGAACATCATCAAGGCTGTAAAGTGCCCAATATGAAGGCTGTCCGCCGTCGGGTCAATGCCCAGATAAAAGGTGATTTTTTCGTCCGACTGCAAGATTTCCGCCAGTCTTTCCGCATTGGTACACTGATGCACATAACCTCTTGCGTTCATGAGGGAAAACACGTCAATTGCCATAGTTAAACACATTCCTTTAACTGGTTTTTCTTATCGCCTTCAGATTCTCAGGCGAAAATTATTATAGTATGCGCCCGATGCTTTGTCAAATTCTGTGCGATTCGAATCTAGGGAATCGCTTTGCGGCGAGAACCTATACTGTATAGAGTTTTCGGCTGGTCTTGTACGCCAGGTANACGGCGCCGAANGATAAAGCAAGGACGCCTGTTCCCACGATGAAAGAAAGGGTAAAATCGCCGCTGAAATCATACATAAAGCCGATCAGGGGCGAACATATGGTGCCGATTATGCTCTGGCCCAGTGAAAGCGCCACATAGATTCTACTATAATCCAGCTCGCCGTATACCGCGGAGGTCAAAAGAGGCGTCCCCACCGAGATAAGCGTCAGCAGATTGCCCGACAGAAAAGCCCCGATCAGCAGGCAGAACACCGGCGTCCAGACGCCGGTCATCAGAAGCAGCATCGAGACAAGGCCGACCCCCAATACGGTGTACATCATCACCATGCCGCCGGCCTTATCACTTATTATGCCCAAAATCACTTTGCCCGCTACATTTCCGATCATGCCCAGCGAGGGTAGAAAAGCAGCCGCGGTTGCTGCAAGCCCAAGAGAAATGCCGTAAGCTGTCAATATCTGGTTATATCCGCCCACGAATCCGCTGACGCCAAATACGAACAGCATGAACACAAAGGAAACCGAGCGGATGGCTTTTTCTCGGGGAATACCGTACAGCGGTGTCTTTTCCGTCTCCGCGACCTCCTCCTCCCGATTCCGGCCTTCCCGCGTCCCCCCGCCTGGCGCGTCCCCCTCCGCTTCTTCGTAACCGTAGGGTTTCAGGCCTTTGTCGGAAGGCTTAAGCGCGACCACAAACATAAAAAAAGGCATAAGGATCAGGCCGACGATCGCCGCGTTCACCACATAGGCGACCCTCCAGTTATAGGCCTGGATAATCCAGGCCAGGACAGGATTCATGATGGCGCCGCCGATACCGGAAAAAGTCATGGCCAGCCCGATGGCAAAACCTTTCTTCTTGACAAACCAATTATTGATCAGGATCGGCGGAATGATCATTTGCGTCGGCGGGCTGACAAAACCCATCACAGCGCCGATTGCGTACCATTGCCACAGACGGGTAAAAGTACTCGTGAGCGCCATCCCGGCGATCATCACCAGCAGACAGCTTGACATCAACAGGCGAAGATTGATCTTTGCCATCATTTTATTGAGCAAAGCCAGGGAAATGAAGCTGAATACGCCGCGTATGCTCATGGACAGCTGATACTCCCCCATCCCGAACTCCAATTCGGAAAGGATAGGGACCAGATATTGTCCCGCGCTGTTTGCCGTCAAGCCAAAGCCGAAGGAAATAGCGCAACAGGAAGCAAGGACAGCCCAGGCATAATGCATTTTCTTCATGTATATAACCTCGCTTTTCCTCTGCCAAAGAACTTATGTGGCTACAGTTTAACCCATTTACAGCGGGAACGCAAACGGCAGGGCAACGACAAATCAGCAAAATACAGCCTTGAAATCCGCTTTGATAGTGTAATCGTCGCTGTTTTTATGTATAATGTAGCTGAAAACGGAAGGATTTATGTAGGAAAGGACGGTACGTGATGAAACTGCTCTACAAAGGAAAAACCAAGGACGTATATGACTTGGAGGATGGTCATTATCTGCTTCANTTNAAGGATGACATGACGGGCGAAGACGGNGTATTTGATCCCGGTTCCAATGCGGTCGGNCTTTCTGTCAGCGGCGCGGGCCTTGCCGGCTTGAAAATGACCGTTCATTTTATGAATCTGTTCAACGCACAGGGGATTCATACGCATTTAGTGTCTTCCGATTTGGAAAAAGCGACGATGACCGTACTCCCCGCAACCAAATTTGGCCGCGGCGTGGAAGTGATCTGCCGCTTCCGGGCAGTCGGCAGTTTTATCAGACGGTACGGCGACTATATCCCCTCGGGCGCCCCTTTGCCTGACTATGTGGAGATGACCTTGAAAGACGACGAACGGGGCGACCCGCTGATCAACAAGGACGCCTTGCACGCGCTCAATATCATGCATTCCGCCGAGTACGACGTCATCGCCGAGATGGCCAGAAAGGTTGCCCGCATCACACGCGACGAGCTGGCGAAAAAAGGCATGGAGCTGTATGACATTAAATTGGAATTCGGCCGTACAGGCAGCAAGATTTGCCTGATCGACGAGATCTCGGGCGGCAATATGCGGGTCTTCCGGGATGGACAGCCTATGGATCCGCTTGCGCTCTCTGCGTTAGCTATTTTATAAGGCAAAAGGCAAAACGATTCTATAAAATCTGAAGAAAGGAGCGTATGATTGCATCGAGCAATCATACAACACACAGCATGAACCGTATACCGTACAATCCCGATGAATTGAACAGCTCCGTATTTTACCCTTCGCCGATCTCCGGTCTGCCCGGGCCCAGGAAGTATAATACGCCTATTCCCCCCAGAGAGAATCTGCGCGCTTTGCTGAATCACGAAACGCCTTTGTGGATCCCTGCCGGCAGCGATCGCAGAATGATGACGCCCCGTATCGATCCGGACAATGTGGCCCGGTGTTTCGTTTCCGACGTCCAGGCCCTGCAACCGGAAGAAAAAACAGGCGGCAAAGATAAGCACGGTATCGAATGGGTCTATGTTCCCGTCGCCGGAGGCTCCATGGTCAAGCCGGGCAGCCCGCTGCTGGAGGACGCGAATGATTGGGAGAAACTGGTACAGTTTCCTGACCTGAACGCCTGGGACTGGGAAGGCTCCATCGCGGCGAACAGGCCTGAACTGGAAGCAGATTCCCGCGCGCTGACCATCACCGTGCTTACCGGCTTTTTTGAGCGGCTCATTTCTCTTATGGACTTTGACAAAGCCGCGGTCGCCATGATCGATGAAGAGCAGAAAGACGCGGTGAAAGCCTTATTCGACCGGCTGGCGGATTTATACGCCGATATCGCCGTGAGATACAAGAAAGCGTATGACCCTTTGGTTTTCTGCCTGCACGACGACTGGGGGAGCCAACGGTCCCCGTTTTTCTCCCTCGCCACAGTCAGAGAGATGATCGTACCCGCGTTCAGCCGCGTCGCGCAGGCGGTGCATGACGCCGGTATGTTTTTGGACATCCATTCCTGCGGAAAGAACGAAATGCTTGTCCCGGCGTATATCGAAATCGGCGCGGACTCATGGGGCGGCCAAGCGATCAACGACAAGGCGATGCTGAACGAGAAATACGGCGACAAGCTCGTCATGAGCGTCGATCCGGACATCATCTTCACCCCTGAGACAAGCGATGAGGAAGCGATAGCCGCCGCAAAACGCTTTGTACAGAAATTCGGCCCGCGCATGGAAAANAAGCCCTTTACTTACTCCGCGATGGGCGCNAGCCAGGCTTTTCTCGATACGCTCTATGAAGAAAGCAGGAAACTGTTCTCTTAGTGGCGCTGTTTATCGGCAACTATATAGNCAGCGTTGTGCCGGACAGCCAGAAATANAGAATGACCACAAAACCCAAGACAATCCTATAGTAGCCGAAGGCNTTGAAATCATGGCGCCGNACATANGCCAGCAGGGTNTTAACNGCGGCCAGTGATACGAGAAACGACGTCAGGCAGCCTACGGCCAGCACCATCCACTCTGCCGACCGAAAACCGAATCCGGTTTTAATCAGTTTCAACAGGCTCGCGCCGACCATGACGGGGATGGCGAGAAAGAAAGAAAATTCAGCAGCCACCGCCCGGCTGCAGCCTAAAAACACCGCGCCCAGTATGGTCGCGCCGGACCGGGATGTGCCGGGTACCAGGGCGAGGACTTGGAAAAGGCCGATCCAAAGAGCCGTGCTGTAGTTTAATTCCTCCATTTTGGTGATTGACGGTATACGGCGCCGCCCTTCCAGGATGAGAAACAATACGCCATATACAACCAAAGCCAGGGCGACAACCTGGCTTTTATATANGTAGCGGTTAATTTCATCTTCAAAGAGCAGGCCCAGTACCNTAGCNGGTATNGTCGCCACCATGATCCTGAANAAAAGAAACCAGATCTCTCTCTTCGTCTTGACGCTTTTTTTTCTTCCAAACGGCCAAATCTTTTCAAAGTACAGAATCACCACCGCTAAGATGGAGCTCCCTTGAATCACGACAAAAAACGCGTCAATAAACGCTTTACTGAATTGAAGCGGCAGGATTTCTTCCAGAAGGATCATATGGCCGGTACTGCTTATAGGATACCATTCCGTGATGCCCTGTATGATGCCAAAAAGAACAGCTTTTACTATTTCTGTCAATTCACACTCTCCCTGCCGTCATTCAGCAAGCGGTTCCCATCCCTCATCGCAAGTCTAT